>DASRMO010000218.1:0-9832 GCA_035647895.1 Clostridia bacterium | reverse complement strand
ATAAAGGGGTGTGTTTTTTATGTCTAGAAATTTGTTCAGAAAGGAGTTAGATGCATTAAGGCCGTATGTGCCGGGAAAACCGATTGAAGAAGTCCAGAAAGAATATGGCATAGATAAAATAGAAAAATTAGCATCTAATGAAAATCCTTTGGGGCCTTCACCGAAGGCGGTAGAGGCAATCATAAAGGAAGCACAAAATATTAACCTTTATCCGGATGCCTATGCAATGAGATTAAAGGAAGCTATTGCCAAAGAATTTAATTTAACCCATGAGAATATAATCGTAGGCAATGGCGGAGAACAAACCCTATCCATGGTGGCTCAGACATTTATAAGCCATGGGGACGAAGCCATAATGGCAGATACCACATTCAGTTTATATGAAACCAGTGTACTCAATATGGGTGGGGTTATCAATAAATTACCGTTGAAAGATTATAAACACGATTTAGGCGGTTTTGTGGAAAGAATTAACGATAAAACAAAAATAATATATATTTGTAACCCTAATAATCCCGTAGGAAATATTTTGACGAAAGATGAAATAGATAATTTTGTAGCTGGGGTACCGGAAGATGTTGTTATCGTATTTGATGAAGCATACTATAATTATGCAAAAGTTAATCCGGAATATCCGGAGACATTGGATATTTTAGCAAAAAGGCCAAATACTATTATACTCAGGACATTTTCTAAGGTCGGGGGAATTGCCGGGATCAGGGTAGGATACGTGCTCACATCTAAGGAGATAGCCTCACAGATGGGCAAGGTAAAAGATGTGTTTAATGTCAATTCATTGGCTCAGGCAGCAGCTTTAGCAGTATTGGAAGATGAGGAACATATCGAAAAAACAGTAAAATTAAATTATGAATCACTGGCGCTTATGGAAAAATATTTCGATGATAATAATCTGGAATATGTAAAATCCAATGCAAACTTTATATTTGTAAACACGGGTGTTCATTCTAAATTAGTATTTGAAGAATTGATGAAACAGGGCGTCATCATCAGACCCGGATTTTTATGGGGTTGGGACAACTGGCTCAGAGTGAGTACGGGAACTATCGGGCAGACAGAAAAATTTATCAAAGAATTGGACAGGATTCTCAAGGCTTAGGTGGCAGATTCATGTTTTTTTATTTTAGATTATTATATTTGGGGGGGGTAGCATCATTTTGTTTGGTTCAAATGATCTATTACAATAGATACAAGGGGAGTGGCCATAAGCGGCGATTTAAAAAAACATAAAAAGGCAGGTGCCATACATGGCGGGAGAGAGAATTAAGGTATTAGTTGTTGAGGATGAATTTTCAATCAGAAAATTTTTATCGATCAATTTGAATAGAGAAGGTTTCGAGGTGTTGGAAGCTGTGTCCGGCGAGGAAGCACTTGAAATAGTGAGAAGGACAAAGCCGGGGGTAATTGTCCTTGATATCATGCTGCCCGGAATAGATGGCTTCGAGGTATGCCAGCGAATCAGGGAAGCGGTACCAAATATAGTCATCATTATGTTGACTGCAAAAAGTCAGGACATGGATAAGATAATGGGGCTTGAACTCGGTGCGGATGATTATATGATAAAGCCCTTCAACCCGTTGGAATTGATTGCCAGAATACGGGCGAATCTCAGAAAAATAGAAAGTGCAAAGGATCAGTTCAAAAAGACTGTTGTCTCGGGGGAGCTGGAACTGGATCTGGAAGCCCAGAGGTTTTATAAAAGAGGTATAGAGATAGAACTTACACCTATAGAGTTTTCCATGATGAAAATGTTCATGCAAAATAAAAACAAGGCATTGAGCAGGGATGAAATCTTAAACATAGTATGGGGGAAAAGTTATTTTGGAGAGATGAAGACTGTAGATGTTCACGTGAGAAGAATAAGAGAAAAGATAGAAGATGATCCATCAAATCCTTCGGTTATAGAGACTGTATGGGGGATAGGTTATAGATTAAGGGGTTATTAAATATGAGAAGTATCAAAAAAAGAATAATAATTAATTTTATATTTATCTCCGTAATAACTGTTGTTATTCTTGAAATATTTTTGATCAGTATAGTCAAGGAAAATTATTATAAAAATTTAGAAGATAGTTTGTATAACCAAATTAGGACATCGGCTGATCTGTATTCTCAATATTTTGCCGATGTGACCCTTAATGAAAACATATTAAACGATGTAGATACTTTTTGGAAACAGACGAAGGCCCAAGTGGAGATATTGGATAAGAACGGGAAGGTATTGATGGATTCCATCGGAGTTATTTCTCCTGATATCATAGAGACAGAAGATGTGATAAAGGCTATTGAAGGGAAAAAGGGCAGTTGGGTTGGAAAGGTAGACTATGATAAGCATAAAGTTATGGCAATTTCCTATCCGTTAAAATCCGGAGGAGATATTGTCGGTGTCCTGAGATTTATAACTTCCTTGAGAGAAATCAACCAGGATATAAATTCGATAGCTATACTTTTTGTAGGATTTGGTGTAGTGGTAATTTTGATATCTGCATTTGTTTCCGTTTTGCTGGCGGGAACCATAATGAATCCACTGAAAAGCGTAACCGAGGCTGCGGAAAAGATGGCAAAAGGAGATTTTAAAATTAGAAGTATAAAGAAGTATGACGATGAAATCGGGAAATTATCGGATACCTTGAATTATATGGCAGAGGAGATTATAAAGAAAGATGAACTCAAAAATGATTTTATTTCCTCTGTGTCCCATGAACTCAGGACTCCGCTGACTTCTATCAAGGGATGGGCAATCACTTTAAAGCATAGTTATGATGATGAGAAAATTTTAACAGACGGATTGGATATTATTGAAAACGAGAGTGATAGATTATCCAATATGGTGGAGGAGCTGTTAGATTTTTCTAAATTTGTATCCGGCAAAATAACATTAGTAAAGAAAAATATAAATATAAACAATGTGGTGGACCATATAAGAAAACAATTAACCCCGAGAGCGATCAGGGATAATATAGATTTTAAGGTTTTTGTAGAAGATGATATGCCTATCACTTACTCCGACGGTAATAGATTGAAGCAGGTATTTATCAATATTTTAGATAATGCTTTTAAATTCACCCCTGCGGGGGGCAGTATTACTCTAACGGCAAATTACGAAGACAATAATTTTATCTTTAATATAAAGGATACAGGTTATGGAATAGTAGAAGAGGATTTACCTAAAATCAAAGAGAAGTTCTATAAGGGGAAAACCGGAGAATCGCAGAGCGGTATTGGGCTGTCCATATGTGATGAAATAATCAGGTTGATGAACGGCACCTTTGAAATTATAAGTGAGCGTAATATAGGTACGGAAATAATAATCCGTATACCTATTGAGCGGGAAGAGGAAGGTGAGAAATGAGAAATGAGAAGTGGGAAGCGGGAAGTGAGAAATGAGAAATGAGAAATGAGAAGCGGGAAATGGGAAGTGTGAAACGGGAGATGAGAGGTATGGGGGCGGAAGTGAGAAATAGGAAGTGAGAAACAAGGAGAAAGGCGAGAAGAGGTGTGCCCATATGAAACTAATTAAAATATCGATTCTATTGTTTATCATGAGTTTGGTCATTTCTGCCTGCTCAAGCCCTATTATAGATTCATCGGAGAGGATAGTGTCTCCCAAAAATCAATTGATACCGATCAAGGGGACATGGGAAATATCCGAGGTTTTGATTGCCGGGGCCTCTGATGAAGAAGGCGGGAAAGAATGGCTGGGTAAGAGAATTCAGTTTTCAGATTCTCATATATCCACGGAAGAGCCGATTTTAGAAAACCCACAATATCAAATGAAGCGAGTAAGCGGGGAACAATATTTGTTGTTTAATTTCAAATCATTACCGGCAAATTTTGTGTTTCCGAATAAGGAAGTAGAAGTAATCACTGTTATGGACGGAGATAAATTCTTTTGTGAAGTTTTGTTGTTGGAGGAAAATAGGCTGTTATTGAAAATACAGGGAAATAGCTTTTATTTAAATAAAGTGTCTGATGAAGTGGATGAATATATGAATAGGGAAAACAATATTGAAGATGATCAGGATATAAACATACAGAAAGATAGGCAAGATGCGTGTCGCACAGGTGTATTGATAGGGCTCAGGTCCCTAAACGAAGATAATGATGAGGATTCTATAGAAGAATATAGTTACAGGACATTGTGGGTTTCATTGATAGACGGTGAAATTCACCCCGTTTTAGAAATGGAAAATATATTTTTTCCGCGCAGGAGCGGATTTTGGAAAATACAGATGAAAAATATCGTAAAAGATGGCAGGTCAGAAGAATATGTGTCAGCCAATAATATTTTAATGGAAGATAAAAAAACGGAGATACAATTTGAAAATGAGGCGATGGGTATCGAAATGCCGCTTATGGAGGAAGATGTGACACAGGAGATAGATTTTTTCGGATGGGGAGAAAGACTTGGGGAAATCAGGAGAAAGATCAATTATGTCGGTAATGACTATATATCGGTTGAAACCACGGGCAAGGGAGTATATATTTTAGGGGATAGAACTTGGGAAATGAGCAAATTACAATTATTGCTCGTAGACGGATTGCCTAATGGGCAGGGAGTGAAGATATCCGATATTTTAAGTGAGGCCGGTGTTTCTTCTATAGAATCTGCATGGGAGAAGGCGGTAGATCATCTAGGAATAGATGATTTTAGTATATTATACCCGGAGGACCTGTTAGAAAATTTCGGACTGGAAAGAAAATTAGGGCATTGGTTCATAGAAGGAAGGATTAATTATATTAAAAACGGAGAATTTAATATATCTGATTATCGCATCAGTTTGATACCTCCTCCTGAGGTAGTGTCTTATAATACATTAAGTGTGCCTTGGACAAATGTAAAAGATAAAGTGCCCAGGGCCTTGGATGTCTATACATCACCTAACAAGGACATCGCGATAGTTTTTACAAAAAGTGAGATTCTCATCTATAATATACACGGAAATGAATTGAGCAGTTATCCCAGAGAGAAATTGAAATTAGAAAAGGGGGAAATTGCTATAATGACTGAATGGGCGACGGGGCAGTATGTAGAAAGTTGGGAGAATACATTTAAAACTGTTATGGAAGATTAATGGGAAAGGTGCATTTAGAGTTGTCATAGCAATTAATCAGGAGAATACATCTTGGGCTGTTATGGGAGATTTAAAGGGAAACTATTTTTCCTTTAAAGGGTATTTCTCTGTGTTTTACTAGATTGCTTTAAATGTGATATAATTGGTTTTAGTTTACAGCGGATAAAATATCAATATAAATTTAAAAGGAAGGGGCAATATTACAAAATGCTTATTTCTGATCATGATATTGACAGATTTATAGGGGAGGATGTCCCATATATCGATTTGACGACGAAAATTTTAGGGATTGAAGACCGAGCGGGGAAAATAACTTTTGCAACACGGGAGGATACGGTACTATCCGGTGTGGAAGAGGTTTTAAAGATTTTTGAGAAATTAGATATCAAATGTAATAAGTTTTTATCTTCAGGTACATTCCTTCCGAAAGATAAAATTTTTATAGAAGGGGAAGGGGCGGCGAAGGATTTGCATAGGGCTTGGAGGGTGTCTCTGAGTATTCTTGAATATTGCAGCGGTATAGCTACTAGAACAAAAGCAATGGTGGACAAGGCCAGAGGTGTAAATCCGGATATCAATATATTTACCACAAGAAAGGTTTTTCCGGGCACCAAAAAGCTTTCGATAAAATCGATTATTTTGGGCGGCGCTTTGCCGCATAGGCTCGGTTTATCCGAGACCATACTGGTGTTTAAACAACATATAAACTTTATGGGCGGATATCAGGAGCTGGCAAAGATGATGCCTAGGATTAAAACTATTGCATTTGAAAAAAAGGTTGTAGTAGAAGTTCAAAATATGGAAGAGGCAGTTTTAATGGCAAAATCCGGTGCGGATGTATTGCAGATAGATAAATTGCCCATCGACTATTTGACGGAGATTATTGCAAAAATAAGGGATATGGATCCGAATATAGGTTTAATAGCCACAGGGGGAATAAATATGAATAATATAGAGACCTATGCGGCGACAGGCGCGGATGCGGTGGTAACAACATCATTATATTTTGGCAAACCGTCCGATATTTCAGTGAAGATAGAACCCATTTAAATCTGAATAGGTGGGCTACATGGGCGCATTTTGCTCCCGCTGCATTTATATATATATTTGAATATGTCTATAAAATCTATTATAATAATGGTAATATTTTATATAAGAGAGAGGGGATATAATGTCCAGTTTAACGGAGAAATGTATAAAATTGAAGGAAGCTTCCTATTTGTTATCGACTGTTCCTACTAAATTTAAAAATGATGCATTAGATTTAGTGGTAAAAAGTTTAGAGAAAAATTATTCATATATACTTTCTGAAAATAAAAAGGATATAGAAATAGCAGAGGAAGAAGGCACAAAATCCAGCCTCATAGATAGGCTCACATTAAATGAATCCAGAATGAAGGGTATGATAGACGGTGTCAATACTATCATAGATCTGAAGGATCCTATCTGGCGGAGCAATGATGTGTGGACAACGGAAACCGGGCTTACAATCAGCAGGATGACTGTGCCGCTCGGAGTAATCGGCATTATATATGAATCAAGGCCGAATGTCACTGTAGATGCTTTTGCTTTGTCACTAAAAAGCGGCAATTGTATCTTATTAAGGGGCAGCTCGCTTGCTATTCATTCAAATAGGGCCTTAGTCAAGGTAATCAAGGAAGGTTTGAGACAGAGTGAAATAAGCGAAGAAGTAATCCAACTTATAGACGATTCTGACAGAAATATAGTAAGAGAGATGTTGACATCAAATGAATATATAGACGTAATAATTCCAAGAGGGGGCCCGGAGTTAATTCGTTTTGTGGTAGATAATGCTACGGTTCCCACTATTGAAACCGGGGCGGGCAATTGTCATACCTATGTAGATGATTCGGCTAATTTGGAGGATGCCGTCAATATAATAATAAATGCCAAAACACAGAGGCCGGGAGTTTGTAATGCATGTGAAACAGCATTGATCCATGAAAATGTGGCAGGAGATATTTTACCTAAATTATATGATGTATTGAATGATAGGGTTGACCTCAGGGGATGCCCCAAAACAAGGAAAATAATAAGCATAAAGGCAGCTACGGATGATGATTGGGCGGAGGAATACTTAGACGATATTCTTGCAATTAGAGTTGTTTCCGATGTGCAGGAAGCAGTTGATCATATACAAAAATATGGAACCGGGCATTCTGAAGCTATCATTACAGAAAACTTTACTAATGCAAATTATTTCTTAAGGAGAGTTGACGCTGCTGCCGTATATGTGAATGCATCGACTCGATTTACGGATGGAGGAGAATTTGGTTTTGGCGGGGAGATGGGAATCAGCACCCAAAAAATTCATGCAAGAGGTCCGATGGGAATAAACGAATTGGTTACAATAAAATATACTATAGTAGGAAATGGGCAGATCAGGGAGTAGGGGTGTAAAATGCTGTCGGAAATAATGAAAAAAAGCAGAAAAATTGTAATAAAAATAGGTAGTCAAATACTCTCTAATGAAGATGGTACCATCAATCATGATTTTATAGAACAATTATGTGAGCAGATATCTTTCCTAATTAAAGAAGGAAAGCAAATAGTAATTGTTACTTCGGGCGCTAGAATTGCCGGTATCAGCAGAACCAATAAATGGTCTAGAAAAGAAGATATAAACTATAAGCAGGCTCTATGTGCAATCGGCCAGGTAGAGCTTATGGCTGCCTATAGCAGCCATTTTTCTAAGCACGGAATTTATATTGGGCAGCTTCTTTTAACGAGAGAAGATTTTTACGATGAAACGAGAACATTAAATATAAGAAACACGCTATTTACTTTAGTAGATGAAGGAATAATACCGATCATAAATGAAAATGATACTGTATGTTATGAACAAATTGAAATAGGAGACAATGATACATTATCGGCTTATTCAGCAAGTTTATGGAATGCTGATTTATTGATACTTTTAAGTGATATAGATGGTATTTATAATAAAAATCCCAAGAATCATAAAGATGCATGGCTTTTAGAGAAAATAGAAAATATAGATAGCATATTAGAAGAAATTGAAATTGGAGAGTCTAATTCTTTTGGGACAGGCGGAATTGCAACAAAGATAGAGGCTGCAAAAATCGTAAATAATTATGGTATTTCGATGATAGTAGCTAATGGCAAAACAGAGAATATATTGATGAAATTATATAATAATGAAACCAGGGCGACTATATTTTTAGCGAATGAGAAGTGAGAAGCGGGAAATGGGAAGTGGGAAGAGAGAAGCCGAAAATCGAAGAAACATTGTTGAATGTCATCCTGAGGCGGACAGTATAAGTTTGACCCACGAAGGATCTTCTTCGATAGTTGACCAATCTTTGGTTGCTCGACTAAAGTTAGAAAGGAATATAAAACATGAATAAAACAATAGGATTTATCGGGGCCGGAAATATGGCCTCTACCATAATCGATGGTTTGGTAAACAGTTTTGAAAATATAAAAAATAAAATATATGTTACTGATAGAATCAGGGGAAAAGTTGAAAAATTATGCGAAAAACATGATATAAATCTGTGTGAGGACAATGCCGAATTAGCTAAAAAATGTGATGTTATATTTTTGGCGGTTAAACCGAATGTGCACCAATCGGTATTAGAAGAAATCAATTCTCACATAAACAGTGAAAAATTGATTATATCGATGATGGCCGGGATTACGACAGATGATATAAATCAATATTTGAAACAATCAACAAAGATAATTCGCATAATGCCTAATGTAGGGGTAACTGTCAATGAGGGTATGATTGCGTTGAGTGGCGGCGATAATGTGGGCAGGGAAGAGATTGACCTGGCGGTAGAATTATTGAGCAGCATAGGCAGAGTAGATGAAATAGAAGAACATTTGATAGATGCGGTGACGGGTATAAGCGGTTGCGGGCCGGCCTATATTGCCATGTTTGTTGAGGCTTTGGCAGATGGGAGCGTATTGCGAGGTATGCCGCGGGATAAAGCTTATATGTATGCTGCCCAAACCTTAATTGGAACAGGGAAGATGATTTTGGAAAAGGGAATTCATCCGGGGGAATTAAAGGATCTGGTTTCATCTCCTGCAGGTGTCACCATAGAAGGGGTTTATAATTTGGAAAAGAGAGGTTTTCGAAGCATCATTATGGAGACCATGGACATTTGCGATAAAAAGATGAAATCATAAAAGGAAGGGTTGATTATGAAATCTGGAATAAAAAAAACACCGCCCTCAATCGATGAATGGTTAAAAGAAGCAAAGGCTGATCCGGCGGCACTGCAGGAAGGTATGTTTTTAGTTCATAACGGTGTTGTTCGTCAAACGCCGTGGGCCAAAGTACGCCGGGGAATTGACGACGGCTCTGTTGTACAGAGGATGGAATTTGCCTATGATGCTGCAAAAGTTGATAAGGCTGTTGCCGAAACCCGCAGGATGGATGGGATATTTCATGTCAGGGTTTGGCTTAATGAGGGGCAACTGAAGCTTGGTGATGATATAATGTACATACTGATAGGCGGGAATATAAGGCCGCATGTCATCAATGCTCTGCAATTTCTTGTCAAAAAGATCAAGGATGAATGTGTTATCGAAACTGAGCGTTATTGTTAAATCATTATTGGATTATCGAGCGTTATTATTGGAATTTTTATTGATGCGTATTTGTTTGATTATGTGCGGTATTGGCAAAGGATGGACACGTGGGTCCACCCCTACTACCTAGAAGCCGGATATCAGTTTGTCGGTCC
>DASRMO010000217.1:0-7188 GCA_035647895.1 Clostridia bacterium | reverse complement strand
ATGTAAATCTCCTTTGATATGGGCATCCCTCGCCTTTTTACTGTATATTTTTGTCAACCAATATTTTTTTGTGATGCTCTCGACGATGTGATTATTTAACCCTTGTAAGGAAAAACCCATATTGGAGTTTTCATTTATTCTCCAATCCTCTAAATTCACGTATTCCTCTACCATTCTCTCCGCATCCATAAATAGATTTCTGACTTCTCTTATCTCTTCATGTTTTTTCCGATACAGTATATACGCTTTTGCAGTTTTAGCATGTCCTTCTTCTATCAGTACTTTTTCCACAATATCCTGTATATCCTCTACCGATGGAATTCCTACACCATAAGTTTCATTTATTATTTCTGTCACAATTTTGGACAATTCCATTGCCCTGACCTCATTGCTCCCCCCCACAGATTTTGCTGCAGCGAATATGGCATCTTTGATTTTACTGCCGTCAAAGTTGACAATCTCTCCATTCCTTTTCTGAATCTTAGAAACAGCCATTAGTCCCCCTCCTGTTGTGCTTTATTTTCCTACTATACTATATATTGTATATATTACACTATTATGACTGTTATTTTCAATGTTGCCTTTGACCCGTATTAGACCTTTTTCCAAGCATTTCTACCAAATTCTTCATCGTTCGCCCTTGATTATAGTAATCGGATTTATTTTTAATATCATATTTAAATATATTTAATGTTCCCACACCAGTTTAGGCCATTTAATCTTTCTTCCAACAATTTTTTACTGAGTTCGAGCATATCACTATTTTTGCCGGAATTTATTAATTTAATTTTAGTTTCTTTGCAACCCCCTGTTTCGCTTGAAATTAATTTATTATCGGCCTGAAGCAAATTTTTTACATGCCTCACCGTGCCTAAATTGCCATCCACTATATCTATATTTTCACCGACTACATTTGCAATAATATCTTTAATAAATATATAATGGGTGCACCCTAAAACAATTACCCCTATTTCATCTATATTATGCGGTAAAAATATGTCCTCGATATAATTTTTTATTTTATCGGAGTGTTTTCCCTCTTTTTCAATTATTTCCACTAAACCTAAACAGGGCATCTTGATAACATTTGTTTCATACTTCAATTTTTGTATCAGATCATTAAATTTTTTCTCCCTGAGAGTAACATCTGTTGCCATTACAGCCACTTTTCCCTGTTTGTTCAGTTTAATTCCCGGTTTTAAGGCAGGTTCCATACCGATAACCGGGATATTTAATTTATTTCTCAACTCATTTATCACCACACTGGTGGCGGTGTTGCAGGCAACTACTAGGGCCTTAATTTTAAAATTTAATAAATAATCAACCGCATTCAAAGATAATTGTTTTACTTCCTTATTGCTTCGGACCCCATAAGGTGCATTGAGTGAATCTCCGAAATATACATATTGTTCGTCCGGCAGTTGGTGTACTAAATCCGCCAAAACACTGATGCCGCCTACTCCGGAATCAAAAACCCCTATGGGTAAATTAGATAGATTTTTTTCCATACTATAATCACAACCCTTTACTCTATACTATTATATTTATATTATTTTATTTTATATCAATTTCTCTTTTGACTCTTTTCATAATAATTCTATCCGTTTTGAAAATATAGGACCTACCATTATATTCTGCCATATATATATTATTTTTTCCACTTAAAACATTGTTTAAAATAAATACGTATAAAAATTGCAAGTTAAATAAATAAAAACAGCATTAAAATAAGAAGGCTGCCGATAAAACTTCAGCACACCTTCTTTGTTTATTATGAATTATCTGTTTTGTCTATTACAGTCCCTGTTTATTATAGCTTATCTATTTTGCCTATTACAGTTTATATGACAAGGGTCCCGTCTTTTTGGTTTACCATGAGTAATACTTTTCTTTGATGTCCCGTATCAGCATCTATATATATCAAATAGTGGTCTTCACCAAATTTTACTTTAAACTCATAGGTCAATATCTCTTTCTCCCCGGCAATAGGGATTATAGCTAGTTTTACGTCTTCTTCTTTGACCCCGCTGGACAGCCTTTCCCTAGCTTCTTCCTCCGATATTTTAGGTTTTTCAATATCCCTTTCATGGTGGTTTGTTAAATAGCCCTGTGCCTCAAGCCCAATTATATCACCATTATCCAATGCCAGCTTAACTTTAATTAAATCACTATATATCAGTACACCTTCCTGTTCATAAGCAAAATTAGTAACCATTTGGCCTTCATATGCCATTGAATATGTGGCTTTCATATTATTATATCCAATCCCTCTTAAAAATTCTTCTGCTTTCCTTATGGCATCTTCTTTATCAATATTACTTTTACCGACCGATACCGGATTCACATACCATATTATTTTGCCGCCGATTTTACTTACGGCTGCTGTGGCTCCATACCCATCAGATGCATTTTCATCGGATATGCTCACATAATAACCGTCTATCGGTTGATTTTTAATGTTACCGGTTACCCTGATATTGCTATCCCTATGTTTTTCAAAGGCATCCGATATTATATTAACTGCCTCGGCACTATTTATTTCACTGCCTGTCAATTTTGGTTTCACATCTTTTAAGTGATCTGAAAAAGGCCCGTCATATATGAGTTCCGGGTATTCCTGCATTCGTTCCTCAAAATTGATCAGTTCAAAGTCTTTCATTTGGTCCTCGACATGTTTTAGATTTTTATTCCCTTCCCTTCTCAAATCTCCAAAATTTATTCCGCCCGCCGATACTTGTTGCTGAAGTTCTACTAACTGCTTCGACAAATAACTTGCATAAGCATTCAACTCTACCATTGTATTCAATTCTTTTTCACTTAAAATTATCCCATCCAGACTCTTATTTGACATAGCGGTACAATAATCCCCTAATTGGCTTAAAAACTTTTCAGTGCTGCGTATCCCTCCATGATGAAAAGGTAATTGTGTCAATTTTTCCTGTGCCATATAAGACTGGCTTGTAACATCATTTAGAAATCTCGCTATATCTTTATTCGATGCCGACACCATAGCTTTAGATAAATTTACCTGTGCATTTTCCACATGCCCTATTAATTCATAAAACTGTCTTTGAAAATGTGTATCTAAATATGTATGATAATCATTTTTTTCATTGTATTCATATATTCCCCAGCCTAATGCAACTGCCAAAGCTATAGATAACACAACGGAAAGCCCATATTTTCTCACCGTATCCCTCCTAACAAATTAATTAGACACTTTATCACTGTTTTTAAATCAATATGCAAATACATGCCTGCCTATTGTCAATGTAATTTTTCTTGTCCAAATCCAACTGCTTGTAGCAGTTGACGGATTCCAAAAATATATGGCCCCCCCGGTAGGGTCCCATCCGTTTAATGCATCTCTGGCGGCATTATATGCAGAATCACTCGGTGCCACATTGATAGCACCGCTTTTTACCGGCTCAAAAGCACAGGGTTGATAAATTACGCCTGCCAAAGTATTTGGGAAGGAAGGATTTTTCACCCTGTTTAACATTACGGCGCCAACAGCTACCTGACCTAAATAGGGCTCCCCTTTTGTTTCCGCATGGATAGCCCTCGCCAACAAATCTATGTCATCGCTTCTCGAAACCCCACGGCTGACCGATGTGGTAGGCTGTGTACTTTTTGACGGCATACCTAAGGCATTCCTGGTTTGGGGCCCTATCACACCATCTGCTGTTAGCCCGTTTAATTTTTGAAATTTTATAACAGCATTGTACGTACTCCGGCCAAAAATACCGTCCACACTTCCATCTAAATATCCCCACTGTTTTAGTCTCGATTGTGCTAATCTGACCTCTTCTCCGCTTGAACCCCAAGCTAGGGTTTGCGCATTACTGATTTCCGGATATAAGGTGCTGATGAGCAATATACCCAATATTGCTACTAAAAATATGGCAATAGATCTTTTCATAAGGTTGCCTCCTATTTTTTTAATATTATTATTTTTAACAAAAACTTATGGAATTATCCAAAAAACAAAAAAACGGGGGCATGTTTATGTCCCCGCCTTCCACGAGCAAGCAAAGTCTACTCCGCATAAAAACACAGTATAACCGATAAAATAAAAAACGTCCAAAATGCTTTTTATCCCTATGTCCCTCTATCCTGCTAAACCCCTAGTATAAAATGAGCAGTATTGAAATATACAATCAAAGCTAGAGCATCTACTATAGTCGTAATCAAAGGACCTGCCATAATAGCCGGATCTGTTTTAAATTTTTTTGCTATAATCGGAAGCAGCCCCCCCACAACCTTGGCGATCACTACGGTAAAGAACAGAGTAACGGATACCGTTAATGCTATATCATTAGAGATCCTTTCAATAGTTATAATTCTAAAAAAATTTACAGCGGCTAACACAAGGCCCACTACGGAGCTTACCCTCAATTCTTTCCAAAACACTTTCAAATAATCCGACATCTGTATCTGCCCCAGAGCAAGCCCTCTGATAATAAGCGTAGAGGATTGAGTGCCCGCATTTCCTGCGGAATCCATCAGCATGGGTATGAACATATTGAGAGTTACTACTGCTTCAAGCACCGATTCATATTTGCCGATAATTCCACCTGTAAATGTAGCGGAAAGCATCAATACCAATAACCAGGGAATTCTCTTTTTCGCCAGAGCAAATACATTGGTATAAAGATATTCCTCGTCTGTCGGTTCCATGGCAGCCATTCTATGAAAATCTTCGGTGGTTACTTTATCCATTACATCCACAATATCGTCTATGGTAATTATCCCGACCAGCCTATTTTCTTTATCCACTACCGGTAAGGCAATAAAATCATATTTTTTAAACAAATTTGCAGCATATTCCCGATCATCCGTCGTATGAGTTAAAATAATATCTTTTTCCATTATTTCTTTAATGAGCAGATCTTCATCCGATAACACCAGTTTTCTTAAAGATACTATGCCCTCAAGTTTTCGTTTTTCATCTAATACATAGCATGTATATACTGTTTCTCTATTCATGCCTACTTTCTTTACATAATTAAGGGCCTCTTTTACCGTCATTTCTTTTTTTAGGTCAACATATTCTATAGTCATGAGGCTTCCTGCCGAATTTTCCGGATATTTTAAAAACTGGTTGACCAATTTTCTTTCTTCTTCGGTGGCAGTTGCTAAAATCCGCTTGATAGCATTTGACGGCATTTCCTCAAGAAAATCTATTTTATCATCAAAAAACTGTTCCTCCAAAATTTCTTTGAGCTGAGTTTCATTCATAGCACTTACAATGTCTTTTCTCTGTTGATAAGTTAAGTGGGAAAACACCTCCGCAGCCTTATCTTTCTGTAACAATCTAAACAATATGACAGTATTTTTTTTGTCTAAATCATCGAATGCCTCCGCTATATCTATGGATCTGACTTTTGTCAATTCTTCTTTTAACAGCATGAAATCCTTTTGTTCAATGAGGTCTAATATTTTATTGTCCATGTCTTACTCTCCCCCTTTTAGGAAGATGGGTTCCCCCCATTAGTGGCGAAAACCTCATCCGCCCTGTTAAATTGTAACTGTCTTAATAAATTGTACCTATGCCCCTCAGGACCAGGATCCATTTCCACCACCTCCTCGTTAGAAGTCAGAGATCAGAAGCCGGAATGCCAGGGATTTATTAAAAATTAATTTTGTCCCTTCTCATATTAATATTCAATAAAATACCTATTGCCATCATATTCGTCAACATAAATGTCCCGCCATAACTGACAAACGGTAAGGGTTTCCCGGTAACCGGTGCAAGCCCTATGGCCATGGCAATATTTAAAAAAATATGAAATGCCATCATAAATGTGATGCCCGTAGCCAAATATGCTCCAAAATCGTCTTTTGCTTCTCTAGCAATATTTATACACTTATACAGCATTATTGCATAAAGCAGAATCAGGACAATAACGCCTATAAAACCTAACTCTTCTGCTATAACTGAAAATATAAAATCCGTATGTTTTTGCGGTAAGAACCCAAATTGGCTCGAACTCCCGTTAAATAACCCTTTTCCCCAAACCATCCCCGCTCCTACCGCAATCCTGGATTGAAGGGTATGGTACCCTTCCCCCATAGGATCCTGTTCGGGATTTAAAAATATTGAAATGCGAGTTCGTTGATACGGTTTTAATATCCCGAACCAGGCAAAAGGGGCGGTCACTAATCCGACAATCCCTGCAATAATCATATGTTTATATTTTAATCCGGCGACAAACAACATACCGAATACAAAAGCGCCAAAAATTAATGTCGTGCCCAAATCAGGCTGTGCAAGAATTAATGCCATAGGCAGACCGACAAATAGCAAGGATTTAAAAACAACTATCGGTTTGTGAAGCATCTCTTTGTTATCATCTAAAAACTTTGCCAAACATATTATAATTGCTAATTTTGCAAAATCTGCAGGTTGAAAACCAAAACTCCCAATCCTGATCCAACGCGATGCTCCCCATTCCTCGCTTCCCTTTCCAAATATAAGTACGGCAAGAAGCATCAAGTTGGTTATAATATATATCGGTATACAGATTTTGGAGAGCATATTATAATCTATCAACAAAATAACAACTATGGATACCATGCCCATTATTATAGAAGCAACCTGGATCTTTATATATCGTTCACTGCCTAAACTATATGTGGCACTGTTAACTGCAATAATTCCTATAACACAAATCAATAACACTGTTATTATTAACCCATAATCTATTTTTTTCAATAACCTGGTATCAATCTTCAACCTTCTCACCTGCCTAAAAACCGTTCCAATTTTTTCTTACATTATTAGTTTACTTTAAATACTACGATTTTACAACCTTCAAATTATGATCCAATAAAAAAATCAGGCGGAACATATATGCTCCACCTGATTTTTTATATTAGTAATTATTATTTTCCACTCAATGATCTTTGTGCCTGTTCAACTAATGTCCTGGTAATAAAACCTCCAACATATCCGTTTTGTCTGGATGTCAAATTGCCTTTATCAATTTTGTCATAGTCAGTTAAACCGAGTTCGTTAGCAATCTCCATTTTCATGGAGTTTAACGCATGTCTAGCTTCCGGAACCAATATTCTTTTTGATCCGCTACTGCCGCCACCGCTGCTTGGCATAATATTCTATCTCCTCTCTAATTGAACTTTGAATAAATTAGTAGCTAAGTGCTACACCCTTATTATTTGTAAGTT
>DASRMO010000216.1:0-3058 GCA_035647895.1 Clostridia bacterium | reverse complement strand
CTAGGTAACATTTTAATCCTTCGATAGCAACCCTCTCCTGTACCATAGTGTCCCGGCATCTTACCGTAACACAGTTATCTTCCAATGAATCAAAATCAAAGGTAATACAGAAAGGTGTCCCAATTTCATCATGTCTCCTGTACCTTCTGCCTATACTTCCCGAATCATCATAATCAACCATATAATTTTCAGAAAGCCTTCTGTAAATCTCCAGAGTTTGCTCATTTAATTTTTTAGAAAGCGGAAATACCGCCGCTTTAAAAGGAGCCAATATGGGATGAAGTTTCAATACTACCCTTATCTCTTTTTCATTTACAATTTCCTCAGTATAGGAATCAACCAAAAATGCTAAAATAAGACGGTCCACCCCTACGGAAGGCTCTATACAATATGGTACATATTCTTCATCGGTAATCGGATCCTGATAAATAAAACTCTCACCGGAATATTTACTGTGTTGTTTCAAATCGAAATCCGTTCTATTGGCAATACCCCAAAGTTCTTCCCAACCAAATGGAAACTTATATTCAAAATCTGTTGTTGCTTTGCTGTAATGCGATAATTCCTCTTCGCTGTGGTCACGAAAACGAATATTTTCTTCATTTAAATTTAAGCCTAATAACCAATCTTTACAAAAACCTTTCCAATAATCAAACCATTCCATATCCTCTTGGGGCTTACAGAAAAACTCTAATTCCATCTGTTCAAATTCTCTCGTTCTAAATATAAAATTACCGGGGGTAATTTCATTTCTAAATGCTTTCCCAATTTGCCCTATTCCAAAAGGTATTTTCATTCTTGATGCTCTTAAAATATTTTTAAAATTTAGGAAGATTCCCTGCGCTGTTTCAGGCCTTAAATATATTTCTGTACCGGAATCCTCGGTTACCCCTTGGAAAGTTTTAAACATCAGATTAAATTGGCGAATATCGGTAAAATCATTTGAGCCGCATTCAGGACAAACAATATTCTTTTCTTTTATATAGGATTGCATCTTCCCATTGTCCCAGAATTCCACAATGGCTTTATTATTATGTTTATGCATATACTCCTCTATTAATTTATCCGCCCTAAAACGAGATTTACATTTTTTACAATCCATTAAGGGATCTCTAAAACCTTCAATATGCCCCGAGGCTTCCCATGTTTTCGGATTCATTAAAATAGCGGAATCCAGCCCGACATTATACTCACTCTGCTGTATAAATTTTTTCCACCATGCTTTTTTAATATTGTTCTTCAATTCTACTCCTAAAGGCCCATAGTCCCATGTATTTGCAAGCCCTCCGTATATTTCAGAACCCGGGAATATAAAACCCCTTGATTTAGCTAAAGAAACAATCTTTTCCATTACTTTTTCTGTCGTCATTTTCTTTTCCTCCATTTGATATTTTAAGATTAAAAAATAAAGCCCTTCATCTCTAACTTTTAAAAGTTAGGGACGAAAGACCTCTCTTCCGCGGTTCCACCCTAGTTGGTTAAAAAACCCACTTTAATTAACATCACTAAAAGGCGCCCTTCACCGATAAACTGCCGGGCTTACACCGTCCCCAGCTCGCTGATATAAAATCGGTTCTTATTCCTTATCATTGCAATGTGCTATTTGATTTAAGTTTAATTTAGCAAACTATAGTAGCTTTGTCAATGGTGATATCAAATTTTTATATTAAAAATATTCATCATCTAAATCATCCTTAACATCCTCGTACTCTTCCTTATCTATTGTAGCATCCCCAGTTTTTTTAGTCTTGCGGGTATTTGCACACTTTTTGCTTCCAACCATATCCTTGATTCCCGAAACGGTCTCCTCGGCTATTTCATTGATATCAACAACCTCACCGCTGTCTTTAACTATTTCTATAGTTGACCTAGTAATCAACGCAGCGGCTATACCCAATAATGATATTGTGGGATACAGCATCACTCCTATAGCACCGGCTGTTATAGGAACATTTAACAAAATTTCTCCATCTTTTTTTAAAATGATACGCGATACATTGCCTTTTTTAATGACGGCCTTTAATTTTTCAACAATCTCATTTCCCATAGAAGACATTGTATCCATCCAAGTCTTACCATGCTTTTCTTCGATAAATATTATAGTTTCTATAACATCTCCATCATTTTGCTCCAAGGCTTCTTTAGCCTCTCTATATGAAACCCCTGTCCTTTCTCTGATTATATCTATTTTTTTCAAGGTGATCATAGCTCTTCCTCCCCTCGTTTATAGTTTTTCCGCCATTTCCAGGCTCTTAAAATTATGCTTATTGGTATATGTTAATATATATTGCCTCAGTATTCTTCCAAGTTCAATATTTAAATGCCTGCTGATTTTTAAATCCTTTACCTCTTCCATATCCCTAGTCAATAGATATATAGCCAATTTAACGGTTGTATCCCCTATTTTTATTGCAAATGAATCCGTACCGAAACATGAGGAACAGAGTAATCCGCCTTGTTCTGAACTAAATCTCCATGATGCAGATTGTTTGTTCGCACAATGAACACAATTTATAAGATGGGGCCTGTAACCGACATAATCCATTAACTTTATTTCAAATGCACGAATAATGGGGTTTATTTCTATGTCATTCTCCTTTAATATATATAATGTCTCCCCTAAAAGGTCAAAGAGCCTATCATTGGTCTGGCCCTCCGTTATTACAGTTTCAATCAACTCTACCAAATAAGCGGCATAGGATAGTTTTTTTAAATCCTCTCTCAACGGATAAAATATTTCTCTTACATCGCATTGATTTACGGTATATAAGCTTCTGCCCTTGTATAATACGAATTCGCTATAAGAAAAGGGTTGTGTCCCTGCCAACAAATTGCTTTTAGGCCTATAGGCACCTTTAGCAACGGCATTTATCTTACCGGCTTTTCGTGTAAAAATCGTCAGTAAACTATCGGCCTCTCTATATTTTCTATTTCTTAATACAAAACCTTCTGTGATAATTAACATTTTTAAATTTTTATTCTACCTTTCTGCATAAAAAATTATAAATTATTGATATATTAATGTTATAGATCCTTCGAGGGTCGAACCCATTATAAA
>DASRMO010000215.1:0-7119 GCA_035647895.1 Clostridia bacterium | reverse complement strand
AGTTAGGAGGAGGAAGGTAGGCGGCAGCGCTTGAGCCGCCTTCCTTCTCCCTTGACCGACGAAGGAGACGAAAAACCTATACGTAGTATAGTATTTCGTTCGTCTGTCGAAAAAACGGTAATTCTCGGTTTTTCGGCTCAATAATCGAAATTGACAAAATATCGGTTTTTAGACTTTTAAGATGAATGCGAAATATCGGTTTTTAGACTAATACACGAAAGTCGAAACTTCGTTTTTTCGGCTATTTAATAAAATACACGAAAATCGAAAATATCGGTTTTTCGTTCATTTATTTTTTTCCGACTTCTCCGTTATCAATCCAATATCCCCCGTGTTCCTTTATATAATTCCTTACAGTATCCTCCGATTTGCCTAGATATTCAGCTAGTTTTTTTACTGTAATTTTTTCATCAATTCCACAAGCCTCATATGCAGTTTCTAACGATTGTTTACGTTCTTTCTTAAGTTCTTCTTTTGATTTTTTTCGTCCTAAATTTTTTCTCCATGCAGGACTTTCCCCTTCAGCTTCCACATCCTTCAAAACATCCTCATTATCAACTACATGTATCGGATATGTAAACCATAGATTTACCGGTGGAAACTTAGGAAATTCCCTGAGTGTTCCTTCTATTCGCCAAGCTGTTCTACTCTGCAATTCTTTTTCAGCAGCCTCTACCTGGTCATTTAATGATTTGTAGTCCTCATGGTTCTTATATGTTTCAGGTCCGGGCAAATCATCATTTTCAATTCCTTGTTTGTCTGTCCATTCTTTTATGATTTGCCTGGTGATATTATCTAGCTGCTGTTTGTGTAATGCATCCGTTATTTCCAGTTCAATCAAATCCAATAATACATCCGGATCCCGGGCAAATACCCCGGATCCCGATGCCCTGTCCATGCTCCGTTTTTGTCCTTGGTGCCCCTTTGAGTGATGGTGGCAATAGATTACCGCTGCCCCCAATTCATGGCATACCAGGTCAAATTGATTACAGAAATGAGCCATTTGGTCTGCGCTGTTTTCGTCCCCGGTAATAACTTTATATATAGGGTCAATAATAATGGCTATATAGTTCTTTTTCTGCGCCCTCCGAATAAGCTTTGGTGCCAACTTGTCCATAGGTACTGATTTCCCTCTTAGATTCCAAATATCTATATTATCAAGATTATTCGGTTCCCATTTCAAAGCCTGGTAAACATCCTTAAACCTATGTAAACAACTGGCCCTATCCAGTTCTAAATTGACATACATGATTTTACCCTTTGCACATGGCCAACTAAACCACTCCTGCCCCTCGGCAATAGCAATACAAAGCTGTATAAGTGCATATGATTTGCCTGCTTTACTTGGTCCAGCCAGGAGCATTTTATGTCCCTGCCTAAGGACCCCGTCAATTAAAGGTGGAGATAGATCCGGAAGATTGTCCCAGACATCTGTAAGATTTTCCGGTTCCGGTAAATCATCATTTATTCCCTCTACCCATTCATGCCATTCCTTCCAAGATTCTTTACCTATATTTGTATCTACTAAGAATTGTTTTTGTCCATTACGCATGACCCCGGGCATCCGACTGAGCCGAGAAGGATTCCGGTTTTGATTATCTATTTTAAGGCCATTTTTTTTGCAAACATTATATAAATAATCCACTCGTTTTCGGTATTCTTCATA
The DNA here is from genome assembly GCA_035647895.1 of Clostridia bacterium. Classification (GTDB taxonomy): domain Bacteria; phylum Bacillota; class Clostridia; order Peptostreptococcales; family Natronincolaceae; genus JAAZJW01. The sequence continues at coordinate 5,453 of DASRMO010000215.1, read as the reverse complement.
ACTACTTGCTTCTATTTTTACGATTGCATGTAGGCTTTTTCTCCCGCTATGTACAAGGCAGGCTGTGGGCAATTCCAACTCTTTATAGATTGCATATTGCTGGTCTATAGGCATATCATCAGATTCAACCAGGGCATACCTAAAATCGGTTACATTTTCGTTTTTAATGCCTTTTCCATCTAAAGGATTGAATCTGATCCATGCTCCCACTTCCGGTTTATAATCACCTAATACAGAACCAATATCCCCATTACAATTATTTAGTTGCTGTATAAGCTCTCCGGCCGAACGGTCCCAGTTCCCTTTTGTAGGTAAGAATTTGCCGTCCTTTTCCCAGCTTTGAGTAACATATCCCACATTCTCCGATGCCTCAAATAATATAGTTAAATATTTTGTAAGCTGTTCGACCGGATCCCATGTTTCCGGTTCAATTACTTCCTGGCCTTCTACCCAGTTTTTATCAATAATTACATGTTCGTCTTTAGACCCAATGACAGCGTCCCATTCAAGCTCATAACTGCCTTCTTGCTGCGGTGGTTGCCAGCCTTGGTTTCTTGCAAGTTGAATTATTGTGCCGGCAGTAACCGGGGTACTGCTACCCCGGAAACTGTCCCACTTCCGGAAACATTCCCCTGAATGATACCTATTAGGGTCACCTTTACTCCATTCATCCCAATCAGCTGCTGTATAACCTTCATGCTTTAATCCGAATCCTACATCAATCCATTCTTGATAATTTAATTGAGAAGGATCAATATGATTTAATAATTCTAATAAATTAAAATTTGCCATTTACATTCACCTTTCAGGAGTATTAATTATGCGCTCTAAAGCCCAACCTAATCGTAATCGATTTACCACCGTATGATATTTGAGGTTGAACTTTTCGGCAAATTCTGATTGAGTATAATTTTTGCCTTTATGAAGAAGATTCTTATTACTACTAACATTATTCATTTGTTGTTTCTGTGTTTGCCATCTACAGTTTGCAGGCTCATAATTCCCATTTGGGTTTTTGCGATCGATAGTTAATCCTTTTTCATACCCATTATTTAAAGCCCACTTCCTAAAAGGAATAAATTTATGCCATTCGGGACAAATTAAAATTCCTTTTGCGCCATACCACCTGTATTTATCATCTTTTTGGTTGTAACACCTCTGGTGCATGCCTTTCCATATGCGATATATTCGTTCTTTTGAATGCCCTTGTGCTATATTATTTGTTCTTAAGCAACCACAACTTTTTGTATGTCCTGTTCTTAATTTTGACCCAATAACAACAGTAATGTTTCCGCAGTCACAACGACATACCCACATTGCATTACCACTCTTAGAATTTGATTGCGAACGTTCCAAAACTATTAGCTTTCCAAATCTTATTCCCGTAATATCTTTTAATTTTCCGGTATTTTCTTTATTTACCATCCAATCACCTTCTCTGTATTAGGCTTAATGAGTTCTGGTATATATTCTGATGGAACAATATTTCTTGGAACCCGCCATCCATTAGCAGCTATTCTATTAATTAATTTACTTGCTGCATCAAAATCCCATGTTCCGACGTGATTAAAACCTCTACTTTCTAAAAATCTAATTTGCTTAGGAGTAGTTAGCCCTTCAATTCTTCTTATATTTAATCTATCTAAAAGTAATGATGCCTTGCCTGCATTATCTACTTCATCTGGGAATATTCCGTACTTTTCTAAAGCTGATAACTGACTATTTGAAGGAGGCGACATCTGCCATCCAAACATTGGAACATAGCTTGATAGATCTTCCGCTTGTATCGACATTTCGAATTGCAGCGGATCAACTAATTTTCGTTTTCTACTTCTCATTTCTTTTAATTGTTTAGCTAAAGCCGCTTCCCTATCTGCTATTACGTCCCCTTGGGCTTGTGTTTGGGCTTCCTCTAGGTCAATCGGACATCCGGCTTCCTCTATGTTCTCTGTCATTTTCCTAGCTATTTCCTCATTCTCACTAATTAGGTGAGCCGGATGACAGAGCTCATGTCTTTCCGTATGCCATAGAAAATCTAATAATAACAGATGATCCTTATCTGGATGCAAGCGGGTCCCACGGCCAACCATTTGACTATATAGACTTCTTATTTTTGTTGGCCGTAATACGACAATACAATCTATTTCGGGATGATCATATCCTTCGGTTAATAGCATAGAGTTACAGAGTACGTTGTATTTTCCGTTTTCAAAATCAGTTAATATTTCAGTTCTATCCTTGCTTTCCCCATTAACTTCTGCAGCATCAAAACCTTTGCTGTTTAAAATCTCAGTAAATTTTTGACTTGTAGCAATCAGAGGTAAAAATACGAGAGTTCGCCGGTCCATACAATACTTAGCCATTTCATCCGCTATTTGATATAGGTATGGGTCAAGAGCAGTACCCAAATCCCTTGTACTAAAATCCCCGGCCTGTTGCCTTACCGCTGTAAGATCTAATTTTAAAGGTATAGTTTGAGCCTTAATTGGGCTTAAATATCCATCTTTAATAGCTTTAGGTAATGTGTATTCATATGCTAAACTCTCAAAATATTGCCCCAAATTCCGCATATCTCCCCTATCGGGTGTAGCAGTAACTCCTAATACCTTTGCATCAGTAAAGTGGTTTAAAACTCTCTGATAGCTATCTGCTAAAGCATGATGGGCCTCATCAACTATAACTACATCAAAAAAATCTTGGGAAAATTGATTTAATCTTTCTTCTCTCATCAACGATTGCACACTACCGACTACCACTCTGAACCAGCTATCCAAACAAGTTTCTTCTGCTTTTTCTACTGCACAACCCAGGCCGGTAGCCTGGGCCATCTTATCTGCTGCCTGTTCAAGCAATTCTCCCCTGTGAGCTAAAATGAGAACCCTATCACCATATCTGACCCTTTTCTCTGCCAATTTACTAAAAACAATTGTTTTTCCCGTATTGTGTGTAATTGTAAAATCATCTAAAAGATATCTATTATCACCATCGACAGTAAAACCATAATATTCTCCCATTCCAAGGGATTCAACAGCAAATCCAGTGCGCAAAACATCTTTTTTCTGCTTGCGCTTTTTTGCTTTTTTGTGCCTTACCCTGTTAGGTATAATAGTACAATCACCACTAATAGACACTCGATAATATGTGCCAGTAAATCCGTTTTGATTAGATTTTTTACATTTTGTCACATATGCAGCAAGCCCAACAGACCTGCACATATAGGCAAGGTCTTCAGATAACCGTTGGGACTTTGAAATAAAATCATAGCCATTACACGATAAAGAACCATCCGAATCTATTAAACCAGCGATCACTTCTAACCTGTTATTAATTTCACTTGTTTTATAAATAAATGGTACATATTTATCGCCTGATCTAAGATTTCGTAATCCTAATTCTTTTAATTGTTGATGCAAGATACTTCCCTTCATTCCGAGAGCAGAATTATCATTGCTTACAAATAGGTAGGTACTTGCACGACCTGCAGGTTCTTTTCTTAAATGCATGTTATATTTTTGTGCTTCCTTTTTTATATACTCAACCACTTCCTTGTCTGGTGTGGTGATATTTATTGAAGTTGTTAGTCCACCATCCCCTAATAATATTCCAAGGAAATATGGTGATATAGGCAGTATCTTTTTTCCCCCCAAAAAGGTCTTTACATGTTTACAGCGTATAAGTTTATAAATATGTTTCTTATACTTTGACCATGAAATCCATTCTTTTACCGGTACATCAACGAAAGAATTATTGGGTTGCTGAGAAGGATACTTAGGTTTGGACTTTAAGTTAGTCCTTATTAATGTCAGAGGATGATTTGCGCTAACTACAAATTCTTTCCCCTTAATTGGTATAACCTTAAACATCTCATCTTCGCCACTGTGGACTTCTAAAACATTTCTTGGAGTGCCATCGCTGCCACATAAAATATCCCCGGGCCTTATATCTTCGGCATTAATCAAGTTGCCGTTGGCCATTAATATCTTCTCCCCAGCAGCATGACATCCGGTAGGAAGTACCAGTAGAGTTTTATTAACCCCACCGGCCCACTCTTTTAAAATTGCTTGTTTTGCTTCTTGTTGGTAAGGTCTTAGTTGCATGAGCTGCATGACTAAAACCTCCCGGCTTCAAATTTTGGTTGAGATTCTTCCGGTTCATAAAATTTTACAATCTCATTAAATACTTTTTCTTCCCCGGAATCATTTGTCCACTTTCTAATTCCTACATTTGCTTTTCCTGTAGATCCAACAACCGCATTCCAGTTCATAGTTATTTTTTCACCTTTTTTTCTTTGGCCTATTCCAGTAAAGAATGCACATAATAAACCTTCTGTAATACTATGCAAGAAAAGATTATGACGAATAATTGATACTCCTTCTTCTCCCTCAATTTTTATATGAACAACTGCTTTGTTACATGGTGGTAATTTGTCACTCCCATTATGTCTGCCACGTTCAAAATCTATTACCTCAAAATCATAATCACCCTCTGGCAATATAGTGAAATCAGGACTATCATTTTCTATCGGATCATCCCAATTTAATTCATATCCTTCATTATTGTTAGACATTTATTTTCCCCCTTGTTTGATTAAAATGGTATATCTAAAAGTTCTCTATTAGTTTGTATTTCTTCAAAAACCTGGGTCCAGGCTCCAACCAAAACCCCTTGAATGAATCCCGGATCATAGTTCTTAATAGGAGTATCCTCAGGATAATAACCTTTTTGAGATACAACCTCCTGTATTTCTGGAACACTTACAGAATTAGCCCTCATAAGCTGGGCTAAATTTTCAGGTATAGTACTATCAATTCCAAAGAAATCATCATCATTTTCGTTATCTGTATCTGTTTTTTCTATATTGTTATCAGATGATTCTGTATTTGTTTCTGTTTGTATTTCTGTTTTTATTTCCTGTTGATCAGTGATGTTTTCAGTTTTAGTTTCAGTTTTAATTTCTTGTGTTTCTTTTTGCTTAGGCTCATTGTTTTTTACAGGAATATGTTGTGAAATAGATTTATACTCAAATTCCAGTTCAGGTTCCAGGTCCCATCGATTTTTAGCATCCCAACAAGGATGATGGGATGTGTACATTACACGTTTACCACCCTGGGCCTTGTTTTTACCTTTTTGGGCTCCTTGGCCGTCCACATTTATAACATAGATTTTATAGTTAGCAAACAGGACAGTATCAGCCCATTCTTTTAATAAAGGAGCAGTTTTCTTTTGTAGTTTAAGTTCCCACCTGTCGTATGCCCCTAATTCACTTGGTTGTTCAAATTTGCGCATAAGAGCATGAGCTGTTACCACAACATTTGTTCCAGTATCAATTACATCTTCTAAAAGATTTAAAAACCTTCCAAATTCCTCTACTAAATATGTGTATCCTTTACCATATCCAAAGTCCTCAATGCCCTTTTTTTGTGACTTGGCACATATGTGCTCCATGCATAAAA
>DASRMO010000214.1:0-3510 GCA_035647895.1 Clostridia bacterium | reverse complement strand
CTATACCGGATATCGGAGAAGTAGTGGCACAGAGTATAATAGATTTTTTTAAGGATAAGGAGATTAAAAAAAGTATAGAAAGACTGTTGAGCGAAGGAGTAAACCCGAAATACGAAAAGAAGAAAAAGCAGGAGAGCCCTTTTTTGGGTAAAACTGTGGTTGTTACGGGGACCCTGGAAAATTACGGGCGTAAGGAAATTAAGGAACTTCTCGTGGAGTTGGGGGCTAAGGTGACCGACAGTGTCAGTAAAAATACCGATTTTCTTTTAGTCGGCGAATCGGCGGGTTCTAAACTTGATAAGGCTAAGGGCATCATAGAATCAGGGGCAGAGACTGATTTGAGAATTATTTCGGAGGCGGAATTTGAAGCTATGATATAGGTGCATAAAAAGGGTGTGCAGAATGACATAAACTTGGTGTTTAGAATGCGACATCTTCGATTTTGTCATCCTGAGACGTGCAGGATATGTTGACCCGCGAAGAATATTAATAATTCGATGACACGATATCAAAAAATTTTAAAGGCTTAGAGTGATCTCATGGTTTGTTGTTTTACTGTACCGGAGGAGGTATATCGATGCATAATCTTGCTAAAATCAGGCTTGCTGAAGAGGAAAAAAGAGAGCTGGAACAATATAAAGAAGCTCTTTTGGATTATTTAAAAATATTAGATGAATTTGATATGGATTTGACGCATGAAAAAATTGAGGCTGTTGAAAATAGTACTGTTTAAAGGCTGAACACCTTACGCGATGATGAAATAGGGATTTTTTTACATCGGGAAAGTTTTCTCAAAAATGCGCCAAAGGTAGAAGACGGGTTTTTGCAGTATAAAATATTTGCAAATTGGCGGTGAACGGGGTTGGAACTCTTTAATTTAACGATACATCAAATAAAAGAAAAATTAGAGAAAAGGGAAGTAAAAGCAGTGGAGGTGCTTGAAAGCACTTTAAAGAGAATTGATGACGTGGAGGATGAGATAGGGGCTTATATAACCTTGACCGGTGATATGGCATACGAAAAAGCCAAACAGACAGATAAAAAGATAGAAAATAATCAGCCTATAGGATTATTGGGCGGGATACCCATGTCAATCAAGGACAATATTTACACGGAGGGCATACTGACTACATGTGCATCTAAGATGTTACAAAATTTCATACCAACCTATAGTGCTGCCGTATTTGAAAAATTGTTAAAAGAAGATGCCGTCATGTTAGGCAAAGTCAATATGGATGAATTCGGCATGGGCTCGTCCACGGAAACATCCTTTTATAAAAAAACAAAAAATCCCTGGGATACAAGTAAGGTACCGGGAGGCTCCAGCGGAGGTTCGGCATCTGCCGTATCGGCAGGGGAAGCTTTCTTTTCCTTAGGCTCGGATACCGGCGGTTCTATCAGGCAGCCCGGCGCTTTTTGCGGTGTCGTGGGGTTGAAACCCACATACGGGTTGGTTTCGAGATATGGATTGGCCGCGGTGGCGAATTCTCTAGACCAGATAGGGCCTATCACAAAAGATGTAAAGGATTGTGCTTTAATTTTAAACATCATTTCGGGGTGCGATTCCCGGGACGCGACATCCGACAGAAGGGAAAGAGTGGATTATTTACAGGCACTGGACGGGGGAGCAAAGGGCCTTAAAATAGGCATAGCCGAACAATACTTTGATGAAAATCTTGATAAATCCGTCAAAGATGCGCTTTTAGAAGCCATAGAAATTTTCGGGGATTTGGGGGCAATCTGTGAGACAGTGTCCCTTCCTCATACAAAATATGCCATGGCCGTCTATTACATAATTTCGCAGTCGGAAATTAGTATCAATTTATCCCAATTTGACGGTGTTAAATATGGATATAAGATTTCAAATTATAAAGATACGGATGAGTTAATCTCAAATGCCAGGGGTGAAGGTTTCGGCCGGGAGGTTAAAAAGAGGATTATAATGGGGACGCGGTGGCTGTCCGACAACAATTATAAAAATTATTATGAGAAGGCCGTTAAAATCAGGGGGTTTATTAAGCAGGATTTCAATGATGTATTTGCCGAATATGATATTATACTTGCACCCGTAACCGCTACAACCGCATTTGATATGGGTTCGGGTTGCAACACGCCGGCGGAAAAACATAAAACAGACGGATATACCGTAGCCGCCAGTTTAGCCGGCATCCCTGCAATATCTATTCCATGCGGTTTTCATGGAGGTTTACCCATAGGTATGCAGTTGATGGGGAAAATGTTTGATGAGAGCACATTATTGAGAACAGCCAAGGCATTTGAGGGGAGCACCGATTTTAACGGCAGGCCTGATTTATAAATCAAATGCGGGAGGACGGCAGGCCGCACAAAAATGGCAGTTATTGCACGGCCCGGCGTTTCCCACGTTCCGTATCGGTGGTTCTTAGTGTTTTGGTATATTATTAAATAATTTGTATAACATAATAAATAGAAAAATATCAGGGCCGGGTGCCGGAAACCAATCCTTTTTTTATTTTGTCCTCTTTTTTTTCTCTAAAATACACACAATCTTCTTTTTGGGGATTTGATACTGAGGTTACATGGGTTAAAGTACACTTGCCTTCCTTTTCATATAAGCAGGGATTGACACATTGGATCATATTCACAGAAACCACCTCCTATTGCATATTTTGTGTAGAATAAATTTTAAAATGTTATGTAATTATTTCTATTTATAGCATAGACAGGGGTTTTTCAAATAATATTTTTGCTTTTGATAAGGGCTAATTCATAAAAGGGAGGGAAATAATGTTTTTTGACGATTATTCCAAAACCGGCAAGATTTATCATATTGCACCTATTAACGATTTGGGCAGAATATTGTCGGACGGGATTAAATACAACGATAAAATAACTTATGAGTATAAATATTATAATTTTCATCGTTTTATAGACAGTTTAAAGCCCGGATATATTCCGGACTGGGTGAAAAGAGAAGAAGCAATATTTGCGACAAAAAATTATCGCAGGGAGCCGAATTTTTGTTCTCACAGTGTAGTAACGGCATTTAAAGTAGATCCGTTCAAATGTTGGGTTGCTGATGAAAATAGAGCCAATCAGATATATGAACCCTTTGTTTTGCAGGGAGTGAATTTATTAAAGGGAGCCGGGGAATATATGAAAACAGAGGGTAAAAAAATGATAGAGGAATATTGGCAAACATCGCTGAGTTTTGAAGAAAACTTAAGAAAAAGAATGGATCTAAGAGAAGGATATGATGCGGAAGTACTGGTATTTCATGACGTTGGACCCGAAGATATAGAAATATTGTACATAGTTTCAGATCATAGGGTAATGAAATTTGATGAATGGAAGAAGGTATTTTGTAAAAAAAGATAGGATATTCTGTGATATAATATTTTTGTGTGAAGAAGTGAGTCAGGAGGGACAACGTGGAAATAGGAAAAGTACCCATAGAAGTACTAAAAGAAATAATTTTTTCTAATATAAAACATAGACGGCCTGAAGTGCTGGTCAGGCCGGGTATAGGTG
>DASRMO010000213.1:0-4243 GCA_035647895.1 Clostridia bacterium | reverse complement strand
ATTTTAATTTGTATGTCAATTATTTCTGTGTTTTTTGGTTTCTATGTTTTTACATCATCATATTATACAAAAATTTCATTCGTTTTATGTCCCTTCATAAACCTCATACAACATATCTTTTAACATCTTTAAATCAACAGGTTTGGGAAAGTGCCTATCAAAGCCCGCATCTATTGAAAGTTTTATATCTTTTTCGGTCGAATAACCTGAAATAGCAATTAAGCATGTGTTTTTTAGGTTTTCATCCCCCCGTATGTACCTAGCCACATCATGCCCGTTCATACCTTCCATCCCTATATCACATAATATAACCTTAGGATTTAATTCTTTCGCCTTTTTTATGCCTTCCTTCCCGCTATATGCTTCAACTGTATCATATCCTAAGGCATTGAGAAACCGGCATGTAATATATGTAAGATCCTTATTATCGTCTATCACCATTATCATCTCCCATTCCCACCCCACTTTGTTTTCTAATCTATTAACGGAAGCCTTATAATAAATTTAGCTCCCTTCCCGAGCCCTTCACTCAATACTTCTATTTCCCCCCCATGTTTATTTATTATTTCTTTTACAATAAACAGCCCTATGCCCAGCCCCGCTATATTTTTATCATAGCTATGGCCGATTCGTACAAAAGGTTTAAAAACCTCTCCTAGCTGCTCAGCCGAAATTCCTTCCCCTGTATCCGTTACGGAAATTATAGCTTTCTTTGCCTCCGAATCCTTGTCCAATATGAGTGTAACCCTTCCACCCTTAGGTGTAAATTTTAATGCATTATTAAGCAAATTTTCTATAACTTGGGTCAATCTCTCCGGATCCCCCTCAACGTAAATTTTTTCCGATATAATCCTCGTTTCCAATAAAATTTCTTTTTCGTTAAACAATGGCTGTTCATCCAAGGATACATGTTTTATCATCCTATTGAGCTCTAAGAACCTTTTTTTTAATTCAAATCTGTTTTGTTCTATACGAGTCATATCGAGAAGATCATCCACCAGCCTTGAAAGTTGCCCCGCCTGCCTCATTATCATCCTTCTAATTTTCTGTTCCTCATCTTTATCCATACTCACCTGTTCAAACAGGGAAAGCCCCATTATTATAGTCGCCAAGGAATTTCTGAGTTCATGAGAAAGGGCGGAAAAGAATTCCTGTTCAACCTTTTTTTTATCAGTGATGTCCTTAGACACGGAAACCGAACCTATAATTCCTCCATTTTCATCCTTTATAGGTGAAATCATATACCCTATAAGTTTTAATTCACCGGTTTTTAAATGAGGTATTATTTTTTCCCCTCTTACCGTCTCGCCTTTTAGAACCTTAAATAATGGTATGTTTTTAGTCAAGAGTTCACTACCATCGGTCTCGAATATCTTTAATTCATTCACTATTTCAAGCACATCCTTACCTGCATTATCTAGGCCAAGCCCCTTTTGGGCGCTGGAATTTAACAAAATCATATTTCCTTCCCTATCGGAGGCCCATATTTGTGATTCTATACTATCTATAATTGTATTCAACATCTCATATTGTTTTTTAAAACTGTCAACACTATCAACATTTAAATTTTTCTCGGTATCCATTGCAATTTCCGGCACCTAAAACCATACCGAATAATATCAGTATGGTTTTTTGTCGTATGTATTTTTTATTTTCCTGTCAAAAACCGGATATCCCCCTCTCCCCTTTTTTATTTTCTATCCGCAATTATTTTCCCCCTTTCCGGATATTTAGGCCTCTAAATTCAGAAAAGTTTTCCGATTCTACTTCCCCGAATAGGTTACTATTTTTCAAATAACATTTTTCCCCAAGGCCTATTGCTTTTAAACATTATTTTTTGTTTATTGACTCTAAACCCTTCCCAATTGTGTATTTCTACTTTTTTCTATTATATCCTTTTGCATAATTTAACCTGTTTTGTCGAATTATAGAGAAATAAAAAGAACAATTCAAATGAATTGCTCCTAGCAATATATTATGACAATATCTAACTAAAAAACTCATAATAGTTTCCAATTAGTTACATAAAATACCGGGACAGAGAATTAAAAATTTTTTTAACAAACCCCCTCCTCGTTTCCATACTTTGGCAGCAAGTGTTCAATTGCCGCAATAAAGTTTTCCGCAACTTCGGGATCGTACTGTGTACCCTTGCACCGCCTTATCTCTTCGAAGGCCCCCTCGTTTGTCCTGGCCGGTTGATAAGGCCGGTCCGAGGTCATAGCATCAAAGCCGTCCGCAACAGTCAATACCCGTGAAAGCAGATTAATAGTATCCCCGGCAATCCCATCAGGATATCCCTTGCCGTCATATCTCTCATGATGATGGAGCACAATATCTACTATATCCTCAAGGCCTTCGATATTGCTGATCATTTTCGCACTATCTACAGGGTGCCTTTTCATCTCTTTCCATTCTTCATCACTCAGTTTACCCGTTGAAATCAGAATACTTTTTGATACGTTGATTTTTCCCAAATCATGTAAATATGCACTGTATATAAGCTTTGTCTTTTCATTATCCGAAAATTTCATATAATCGGCATATAATTGGCAATACCAGACCACTCGCTCAACATGATTATAAGTATAACTGTCACGGGAATGAATAACATTGATCAATGATCTTAAAGAGGTGATCTTGTTATCAAGATGAGAAGCGTTGTCAAAAACAGAAATATATTGTTCCACACGGTTACGGCGAAGAAACTTAGCTCTGTATAATGCGGTATCGGTACGGTTTATCAATTCAACCGAGCTATCGTTCTCCCCTCTGAACCCATCCACACCAACCGAAACAGTGATTGAGCCCGCTGAAAGTAATTCCTCACCTTCAAAGGAAAATTCATCTATGCTTTTTCGTATATCCTCACCTATTTTTATAGCATCCTCCTTGCTCGTATTATTCAATATAAGAACAAATTCTTCCCCACCGTACCGGCATAAAATATCATCATCCCTCTTAATTTCCGAAAGAAGTTCGGCGAGTTGTTTTAAAACAGTATCCCCTTTCTGATGCCCATATATATCATTATATGTCTTGAAATAATCGATATCAATCATTATCAATGAAAGAGGGTTCTCCATCCGTACTGATTCGGCACATTTTTCTTTCAGCTTGTCCTGAAAATAACGATGGTTGTAAATATTAGTGAGCCCGTCTATATTGCTCAAATCGATGAGCTGTTCAATATGCTCATTTGCTACCCTTACATATGAGCCCAAAATCCAAGCTATTACGACAAACATGGAACAGAGGGCTATGTCTGTTTGAAAATAGGTATTGACTCCGCCATCGTTGTACATATACAGATCAATGCCCAAAATAAATGATGAGGCAAGCACGGCGACAATAACACCAATTTCCATACCCATTTCAATGGTATACGATACTATAATGAACATAAACAAAAATTTATAATAGCTTTCGTGTTTGCCGCTAAGCATGACAGAAGCAATACAGATTGAAAAAAACAGTGCCAATTCGATAGCAGATGCAAACTTTATCTTTTTTCTGTTTCTATCCATCATAATCCACATGAAAGTAATTATAAGAAAGATAGCAATAGTTATTATAAAAGCCATTATATTTATATTATCAAGATTATTGATACTTATATCTTTGAAAAAATATTGAAACAACGGTGAAACACAAAAAAACAATGCTAATATCTTCAAGGTAAAAAACATAACATTATATTGAGATTGCCTTGAATCATCTATATCTTTCAATGAAAGCCATGCTCCCTTCGTTTATTAATTAAGGGTCGGGGAGATCAGGTTTGATCCCCCCAAATGTTGCCTTATCTGTCTTGCAATAACTGCGGCTCTTCAGGTTGATATACCCACCAGAAACAGGCGGAGGATGCAACCAGAGTTGCAAAGAGCGTAGCAACAACAGAGACAACTGTCAAGAGTCTGAGCTTCATATTACACACTCCTCTCTTTTTATCAGAAATCGACCATTTTGCGGTCGATTACCTGCATGAATTTATGTCCGGGCCCGGTCAGCATAAAGATCTGCCACAATACAGCCATAGTAACACTTATCGCATATCCCGAAAAACGCAAATCCTTCCCCGAAAAATAATAAAGAACAGCTACGGCAATAAAATAAATTGTCAGAGTAATAAATGCGCCTATCCTTAGTCGCCTTATTTTCTTTTCTTTTCGAACAGGTTTATTTGGGGAGTCAACGGGTGCCTTCTTATAAACGACTAAATATGAAAAGACAAAGGATAAAC
>DASRMO010000212.1:0-6127 GCA_035647895.1 Clostridia bacterium | reverse complement strand
CCTATGTTTTGTCTATTGAATATATTCATGTTAAAATTCGGGGTAAATATGTTAATTGTTCAGAAAATTCCAATCTTCATCATCTTCAACCTCAAGCCCAAAAACATTTTTATAGATTCTGAGTCCACCGTCTAAATTTTTAACATCGAAGCCGTTTTGCATCAGTATTCTGGTTGCTATATATCCCCTGAGGCCAACCTGGCAGTAGACATAAATTTTTTTATCTTTCGATATTTCATCTAATCTATCCCTGAGTTCATCAAGAGTTATGTGTACGGACCCTTTTATAAAACCTAGTTGCCTTTCGATAGATGTGCGCACATCTATCAGGAATCCGCCATCTTCCACTATCTTATCTATTTCGTGCCATTGAACCGTACTTACGGTACCCTCTATTATATTAGTAGCAACAAAACCGAGCATATTTACAGGGTCTTTGGCGGAAGAAAAAGGAGGCGCATATGAAAGTTCTAATCTTTGCAAATCCATAACTGTTAATTTACCTGTTATTGCGGTTGCAATAACGTCAATACGTTTCTCTACACCGTCATTTCCGACTGCCTGAGCGCCAAATATCTTCCCGCTTTCTTTATCGAACAACATTTTCATAAAAATAGGGGAAGAACCGGGATAATAATTTGAATGGGAAGCAGGGATTATATGAACTGTTTCATACGGAATATTTTGTGCCTTGAGCAATTTTTCATTGTTTCCGGTCGAAGCTGCTACCATATCAAATATTTTTGCCACAGATGTTCCCATTGTGCCGATATATTTTTCATTTTGACCGCAAATGTTGTTTGCAACAATCCTGCCTTGCTTGTTTGCAGGGCCGGCCAATGGTATTATGGTTTTATTACCGGATATAAAATCGTTTACTTCAATCACATCGCCTACTGCATAAATATCCTCATTTGATGTTTGAAGGTATTCATTTACTACGATTCCGCCGCGGTCTCCGATTTCAAGGCCGGCTTCTTTCGCTAATTTGTTTTCAGGTCTAACCCCTATAGAAAGTATTATTAAATCTGTTTCTATTTCTTTGCCACTTTGAAGGACTAATTTTTTACCTTTATCTTCGAAAGATTTTACACCATCACTTAAAATAAGTTCTACACCTTTGTCTCTTATATGCTCATGTAAAATAGAAGCCATCTCAAAATCTATAGGCCCCATTATTTGGTTCGCTGCCTCAACAAGGGCTACATGTATACCTATATCATGTAAATTTTCGACCATTTCAACACCTATGAACCCCCCTCCAATCACTATTGCAGATCGGGGTTTGTTTTCATCAATATGGGATTTGATAGCATCCATATCCGAAATATTGCGAAGTGTAAATAGAGCCTCAGCTTCTTTTATTCCGGGGATGGGAGGAACTATCGGATTTGCACCGGGAGAAAGAACTAATTTATCATAGGATTCTTCATATTCTTCATTCGTCTTAAGATTTTTTACAGATATCTTTTTTTCCGTTGGGTTAATTTTAGTAACCTCACTGAAAACACGAATACCTATATTAAATCTTTTGGACATCCCTTCGACAGTTTGAACTAAAAGGGATTGTTTTCTTTTGACGACATCTCCTATGTAATAGGGCAATCCACAATTTGCAAAAGAAATAAATTCCCCTCTCTCAAGCATTATTATTTCCGCATTTTCGTCAATTCTTCTGAGCCTTGCGGCAGTAGAGGCACCACCTGCTACACCACCTACAATCACTATTTTTTTACTCATAATAAAAACCTCCTTGTATAATCAATATTTTAAAAAATATAACGCATTATTCGTGTATATGAATAATACGATATAGGGAAAACATTTTACCCGGGCGCACAGGGCTGATAAAATTTAAATTTTTGTATATATATTATGATTTAAATTTAATCGTTAAAGAGAACATCAATAATAGCCCGTGCTTTCGGGTTAACAACCTTGTAAATAATTTTCAGGCCATCTCTTTCACCGGCGATGATGCCAAAACGCCTAAGGGTAGCCACATGTTGAGAAATTGTAGATTGGGGAACACCTAGGCAATTTTGCATATTGGATACGTTGCAACCCTTGCAGTTAATAAGCCTATGGACTATACAAAGCCTGACAGGATGTGAGAGAGCTTTTAAAACTTCTGCATTTATTTTAAAATCCATATCGGTGTTTGAAACTTGACCCATAAAATTACCTCCAATGAATATCATTATATTGCAATATTACGATATATAGAAACGGGTGTCAAGTGTTTTTAACAAAATAGCGTGCAATTATTTTTTTTGTGCGGATATATTACATTATTATAGAAATTTTGATAAGAATATAGTAATATGGGACATGTATAAAAACGTAGCAATTAAGAAAGCGAGGAGATACATATGAAAAATCCAATAGTTACAATTACAATGGAAAGCGGAGAACAGATGAAAGCGGAGCTCTATCCGGAGATAGCCCCTAATACTGTTAATAATTTTATAACCTTAATAAATCAAGGTTATTATAATGATATTATTTTTCATAGGGTAATACCGGGTTTTATGATTCAGGGGGGAGACCCGACGGGAGAAGGAACGGGTGGACCGGGATATAGTATTAAAGGGGAATTTATAAGTAATGGCTTTAAAAATGACTTAAAACATACTAAAGGTGTTTTATCAATGGCTAGAACGATGGTTCGCAATTCGGCCGGTTCCCAGTTTTTTATTATGGTAGCGGATTCACCGCATTTGGACGGACAATATGCCTCCTTTGGTAAAATTATTGAAGGGATAGAGGTAGCCGATAAGATTGTTTGTGTGGATCGTGATTATATGGATAAGCCGAAGATAGATCAGAGGATGAAAGAGGTAACAGTGGATACATTTGGCGTAGATTATCCGGAACCGGAAAAAATGTAAAAAATATTTTAAACACCCGAAACAGACAATTGTTTCGGGTGTTTTATTATGTGAATAATTAGCACACTCGTAATCATAAGAATAGAACATGACAAATAAATTATTGTCACACGGGATAGGAATAATTGCCGTATGGTTTGCCAATAATTTAGAGGATTCAAACATGTTATATTTGGGGTGTGCTATAATGGATAAGAAGACTGTGATAATTTTGGATTGTTTGCAGGTAATTATAATATCTTTGATGCTCGCTATTATAATAGAAAATTTTATATTCGGTTTTGCTATAGTAAAAGGAGAATCAATGTTTCCAACATTATCGACAAAGGATAAATTATTGATAATAAAAATACCGCATGTATATGAGCGGCTCAATAAGGGAGACCTTGTTATTTTCAATCCACCCGACAGTCCGGAACAAAGCGAAATGTTTATAAAAAGGGTTGTAGCGGAGGAGAATGATTATTTTTTGATCAAAGAAGGTGTTTTATATATAAATGGAGAGGAACAAACAGAAAGTTATGTTTCTACGGAAAATTATTCAGCTCGTAATTATAACTATCTCGAAGGCACGGTCCCACCCGGCATGTGTTTTGTAATGGGTGATAATCGTAATAACAGTAATGACAGTAGGACATTCGGATTTGTTCCAAAGGATAGAATCAGAGCCAAGGTGGTTTTTAAAATTTGGCCATTGAACGAAGCCAGAGCATTTATGAATTAAGATTATGAACAATATACAGGGGTTCTAATGCTTAATAAGAAATACGGGAGATTACATCTGCAGGACATGGCCGTAAGGGCTGTCTATGGAACCGTAATCGAATATATTTTTTGTAGATGCAGAGACCGAACATTTGTGCCAAAAGGTTTTTAGTTAAGGAGATTTTACAATGGGCATAAAGGAGAAAATTATAGATTATTCCAAACAGATCGGGATAGATTTGATCGGATTTACCGATGTAGGGCCCTTTGAGGATTTAAAACGGATTTTAATGGATAGGAAAAAAGAAGATAAATTATCCGGTTTTGAAGAAAAGGATATAGTATTGAGGGTGGATCCTAAAAAAACCTTACAAAGTGCTAAATCCATAATTGTTATAGCTATGTCTTATTATATAAATGAAAAAAAACCGCAGGGCAGTGAAAAGTTTCAATTTTATGGGAGGCTGGCAAGAATAGCTTGGGGAAAGGATTATCATATAGTGCTCATGGACAAGCTGGAAATGCTGGCCGGTTTTATTGCCGGGGAGTATGACGGATTTGAATACAGGCCCTTTGTGGACACAGGCCCTTTAGTGGATAGATATTTGGCAAACCGTGCCGGTATAGGCTTCTATGGTTATAACTCTGCTATTATAAATGAAGATTTCGGTTCGTGGATATTTTTAGGATATATGATAACAAATATTCCATTTAAAAGGGATAAATCTCTAAAGTATAAAAGCTGCTTGGGCTGTAATCTATGTATTGAACATTGTCCGACATCAGCCATAGAGGGGCCTTATAAATTTGACGCTAATAAATGTTTGTCAAATGTGCTCCAGCAGAAAAAACCTATTCAAAAAGAAATATTACCGGTTATTGGGGATAGAATATATGGTTGTGATACTTGTCAGGATGTTTGCCCTCATAATAGGGACATCAAGAAAATGACGGCTAAGGAATTTATGCCGACAGGATTATCTGATGGGGTGGATTTAATACAACTGTTACGGATATCTAATAAGGAGTTCAATTCTTTATTTAGTGGAAATGCCTCGGGCTGGATAGGGAAAAAAACATTGCAGAGAAATGCAATAATTGCATTGGGAAATTCTAAGGATAGAGATGCTATACCCTATCTTAAATCCTTACTGAGAGATATGAGGCCTGATATCAGAAAAATAACTATATGGGCATTATATAATATTGATCCTGAAATAACTATAGAATTGGTTTCCGCTATTCGCGACAGCGAAGAGGACGAGGATGTTTTAGAAATTATTAATGGGTATTTAAATTCAGGCAGGAGTAAAATCTTATAGGGGGAAGGATTTATGGATATTAAAACAGATAAGGTAATAAAACTTTTAACAAAGGAATATCCCGATACAAAATGTCAACTCAATCATAAGACTCCCTTTCAATTATTGGTGGCTACGATTTTGTCGGCTCAAACTACAGATAAAAAGGTCAACGAAATAACTGAAAGCCTGTTTAAAGAATATCCGGCATTGGATGATTTTTTATTATTGACTAGGGAAGAATTGGCGGAAGAAATAAGGCAAATTGGTTTATATAGAAATAAGTCTAAGCATATTCTTTTAATGTGCAGGCAATTAAAGGAACGATTTAATGGAGAAGTTCCGAATACCCTGGAAGATTTAATGTCTTTGGCAGGTGTGGGCAGGAAAACTGCTAATGTAGTCTTAAGCAATGCTTTCGGCATACCCGCCATAGCGGTAGATACCCATGTTTTTAGGTTATCTAACAGAATAGGGTTAGCTGATGCTAAGGATGTGTTAAACACGGAGCTGCAATTACAGGAGGCCATAGATAAAAACTTATGGAGATTGGCACATCATCTTCTGATATTTCATGGCAGGGCGTGTTGCTATGCAAGGAATCCAAATTGTGCCGGGTGTATAATCAAGGAATATTGTAACTATTATAAATCAATTGTGGAACCTGACGATATATCATCTTAAAAATGCAAAATGCTTTTACTTACCGATTCGTCAGATAGGCATTTATATTTTAGATTTCTAAAATATAAGGTCATATAATAGCTGTTCATCGGATAGATATAACTAAGGAAAAATTAGAAGGGTGGAATATAATGATGTCCGATGAATTGACACCGATTATTTTTATTCCCGGTTTGATGGGCTCTATGGGTGGAGAAATGTTGGGATGTAAAAGCAAGTGGGGATTTGGAGTAGCTGCATGGATTTATAAACCATTCATAAAACAGTTGGAAAATCTGGGATATACATTAGATAAAGATCTATTTGTATGTTATTATGATTGGCGAAAGAGCTGTAAGGATATAGCAGAGAAATTTCTCCTGCCTTTACTATCTCAAATAGGGAAAAAACATCCTAATCAAAAAATTGATCTATTATGCCACAGCATGGGTGGATTGGTGGGACGTACATATATTCAGGAGAAAGCATATGGCTATAATATTAGAAATTTAATGATTTTGGGCACACCCAATAAGGGGAGTGTAAAGGCATACTATACATGGAGTA
>DASRMO010000211.1:0-2249 GCA_035647895.1 Clostridia bacterium | reverse complement strand
AAATAGAATCATAACAATATTTTAAATGGGGAATTGGGTAACCCATTTATAGATTAAAATTTAATTAGTTGAAGATAAGGAGAGAGATTATAATGGTAGAAAAGGAAGTTGTTTTGACGGTTCACGGGCTTAAAAAACTTGAAGATGAACTGGAAAAGCTCAAAACTGTAAAAAGAAAAGAAATAGCCGAGAGGATAAAACAATCCATTGCTTTTGGAGATATAAGCGAAAACTCAGAATATGATGAGGCTAAGAACGAGCAGGCCCAAGTAGAGGACAGAATAAACAAACTTGAGGCCATGCTTCGTAGAGCCGTAATAATAGATGAGGATGATATCAATACAGACATTGTCAGTATTGGTGCAACGGTGCAAGTTGAGGACTTAGAGTTTAATGAGGTAGTTGAATATATGATAGTCGGATCAGTTGAGGCAGATCCGTATGAACTTAAAATATCCAATGAGTCTCCTGTCGGTAAATCTCTGATAGGGTCTAAGGTTGGGGAAATTGTAGAAATACAAATTCCGGACGGAGTTACCAAATATAAGATATTACAAATTACAAGATAAGCTGGGGGCATACAAATGACAAATGAAGAACAGGGCTTAAATGAATTGCTTAAAATTCGTATAGATAAATTAAAGCACCTGAAAAGTATAGGAAAGGATCCTTTTGAAATAGAAAAGGTTCATGTTACCTGTTACAGTGAACAAATAAGGAAAAAGTTTGAGCAGCTGGAAGGTAAAGAGGTAACAATTGCGGGACGTCTAATGACTAAACGCGGACATGGTAAAGCAAGTTTTATCAATGTTCAGGATAAGGAAGGGCAAATACAGGTATATATAAGGCAAGACAGGATAGGCAAAGGGAATTATGAACTATTTACTACCTATGATATAGGAGATATTTTAGAAGTAAAAGGAGAGGTTTTCAGAACAAAAAAAGGGGAAATCTCAGTAAGAGCTGATGAAGTTCGCCTGCTTACAAAATCGATTCAAATTTTGCCGGAAAAATGGCATGGGTTGAAAGACCATGAATTGAGGTATAGACAGAGATATATAGATTTGATAGTCAACCCCGAAGTAAAGGAAACCTTTGTTATCAGGTCCAAAATAATTAAAGCCATAAGAGAATATTTGGACAACGAGGGGTATTTAGAGGTAGAAACCCCTATATTGAGTGTTATAGCCGGGGGCGCCAATGCCAAACCCTTTATTACACATCATAACACTCTGGATATCAATATGTATCTGCGAATCGCAAATGAATTATTCTTGAAAAGGCTGATAATCGGAGGTTTTGATAAGGTATACGAGATGGGCAAGATGTTCAGAAATGAAGGCATGTCCATTAAACACAACCCTGAATTTACGAGCATTGAGCTTTATAAAGCCTATGCAGATTATAACGATATGATGGAAATCACCGAAAATATAGTATCTTATGCTGCTGAGAAAGCTTTGGGCACTGCTAAAATTAATTACCAAGGCCGGGAACTGGACCTAACTCCTCCTTGGAACAGGATGACAATGATAGATGCATGTAAAAGATATGCGGAGGTAGATTTTGACAGCATTAAAACTGATGATGAAGCAATTGAGACAGGCAAGAAACTGGGGATTGAAATTAAACCCGAAATGAAGAGAGGTCACATTATCAGTGAAGTATTTGAGGAATATGTCGAAAAACATCTGGTCCAACCCACCTTCATAACACAATATCCGGTAGAAGTATCACCTTTAGCAAAACGAAATCCCGACAATCCGGAATTGACAAATCGATTTGAAGCCTTTATTAATACATGGGAGGTCGCAAATGCTTTTTCGGAGCTTAATGATCCTCTCGACCAGCGCGAAAGATTTATGCAACAATTGGTACAGCGTGAAGCCGGTGACGAAGAAGCCCATATGTTGGACGAGGATTTTTTGAATGCTTTGGAAGTAGGACTGCCACCTACGGGTGGGCTGGGGATAGGAATAGACAGAGTGATAATGTTGTTGACAGATTCCCCGTCTATTCGTGACGTGTTACTATTTCCTACAATGAAACCGATAGGTGAAAAAAGTGAGGATTGAATGTTGGAGTAAAACTAAAAACCATGGGGGCGGTTTGCGTCCGGTCAGTTTTTTGACCGGGAGAACCGTCCCTGTGGTTTAATTAATGTCGGGGAATAAATAAATTTGTGTAGTTTGACCGCGAACGATTATTTAACCATTGTTAATAGAATAGTGATATAATAACATTGATAA
>DASRMO010000210.1:0-2239 GCA_035647895.1 Clostridia bacterium | reverse complement strand
TTGCAGAATTGATGGATAGCTTAGGTATCACAAGGCCGGTTGCAAAAGTTTTATTGAACAGAAAAATAGAAAGTTATGAAGAGGCTGAAAGATTTTTATATCCCCATATAGAACAACTATATGATCCATTTCTTCTTAAAGATATGGATAAAGTTGTTGATAGGGTCAAAAAAGCCATAGGGGATAAGGAAAAAATATGCATATACGGGGATTATGATGTAGACGGTGTCGCAAGCATATCCATTATGCTCAAATATTTTAATTCTATAGATTACCCTGTCGCTTTTTATATACCCGACAGGGCGGAAGAAGGATATGGATTAAACAACGGAGCCATCGAAGAGATAGCTAATGATGGTACAAAGCTCATTATTACGGTGGATTGCGGTATTTCGTCCGTAGACGGAGTAGGTTTTGCCAATAATTTGGGTATAGATATCATTATAACCGACCATCATGAATGTCAAAAAAATTTGCCTGATGCCTATGCGATTATCAATCCTATGCAAGAAGATTGTACCTATCCTTTTAAAGGGCTCTGCGGCTGCGGTTTGTCCTTGAAACTGATACAGGCTCTAACCCCTGAGGAAGTTTTTAAAAAATCTATATACGAATATTTGGATATTACCGCTATAGCTACGGTGGCTGATGTGGTTCCCCTGATAGATGAAAATAGAATAATAGTGAAAAACGGGTTAGATTATATACCTCAAAGTAAAAATCTGGGAATACGGGCGCTGTTAAGTGTCAGCGGGCTTTCAGATAGGAAATTAAACACGGGGCATATAGCTTTCGGTATTGCACCCAGAATCAACGCCGCAGGCAGAATCGGCATCGCTCATACAGGTGTTGAATTGCTTACGACCGAAGATGGTGATGAGGCTGTTAAATTGTCCGAATTATTAAATGAGGAGAACAAATATCGCCAACAGATTGAAAAGGATATCTTTAACGAAGCGATAGATATTATTGAAAATGATCCTGAATATGAGGATGAAAAAGTTTTGGTAGTCTATAATAAAAATTGGCATACGGGAGTGATTGGAATTGTCGCTTCGCGTATAGCGGAGAGATACTATAAGCCGGCGATTGTTTTAGGGATAGAGGATGATACGGCAAAGGGTTCCGCCAGAAGTATTTCAGAATTTAATCTATTCGAATCCATGAGCAGATGCGAGGATTTATTTCTGAAGTTCGGAGGGCATCACCAGGCTGCGGGATTATCCATCAGTGTGGACAATCTAGAAATTTTTCGTGAACGAATCAATATAATTGCCGAGGAAATATTGACAGAGGAAGATTTAGTCCCTAAAATTGCGTATGACGATATATTACAAATTGAGAGTGTCGGCGGGCGGCTTATAGATGAGCTTGAACGGTTAGAGCCTTTCGGCATAGCTAATCCGTCACCTAAATTTGTCATCCGGTCCTCATTCCCCGTAAATATGAGGGAAGTGGGTTCCGATGGAAAACATCTGAAATTCAAATTACAGTCAGGTAACAACTATATTGATTGTATAGGTTTCGGATTGGGAGATTTCGAAAAATTAATAGACGGGAATGATAGGGTCGACCTTATTTTTGTTCCCGAATATAATATATATAATGGGAATCGAAATATACAGTTCAATATAAAAGATATTAAAATCACCGAAAGTTTAAATCATGGTGCTCATCCGATATTAAAGGATTATTATAAAAATTTTTCTATGAACACGGATTGTTGCGAAAAAAACAATACGGCCGCTAAAACCTTATTTAAGATATTTAAAGGCTGTAAAAATGAATTAGTAAAAAACAAAATCGAAACAGTGAGTGCGGATAATTCCCTCCTTATACTCGTAAACACATTAAAACAAGCGTATAAACTGTTATCCTTATTGGAATATAGGGAAAATTCCGGGAAAGTAAAAATATCGATCAATTATAACGAACCGGAAAGTGCCGTGGGAGAGCGTGAAATTGATGTTGTTATTAACCCCATTGTTGATAAAATAGATTATAAAAGATATAATAGTATTATTCTTTATGATATGTTTTATTTTTCAGAACAGCTGATAACCTTTGTAAACAAGAGCAATAATGAAGATACTATTTTTTTATACAACAACGGCGATGAGAAGTCCAACATTTTTGTTTTGGAAAATATAATACCTTCCAGAGACCAATTGATAGCCATATACAAATATCTCAAAGGTAATGATTCTCATGAAGTTACATTTAAGGAGCTGTATAAAAA
>DASRMO010000209.1:0-5093 GCA_035647895.1 Clostridia bacterium | reverse complement strand
GCCATAAAATTTTACGCATATATATTAAATTCTTTTTTAAATTATATATATTATCTAAAACCTCTTTTCCCGGATTTAACAATACCTCATCTTCAATTATGTCTATTTCTCTCCCTATCAGTTCTATAACTTCAAAATAATTATCGATTACTTTATCAATCAATACATATAAAAGATCATCCGCCCCGTTTTTTCTAATGCTGGCCCCTTCTTTTAAGCTTATTATAATATCATCATATAAATTGGGCCCCGATTCCTGAAAGGACAATACTATATTTTCAAATAATATCAAGCTTATTTGTTTAACTTTTAATTTGTTATCCTCATAGTTGACATCTTTTATTATTAAAAATAGATACCCCTCATAATCTTCTAACTTCGGTATATGCCCAACATTTAAAATATCCTTCAGTACCAAGGGATGAAGTTTGAATTTTTCTGCCATTTCTTTTATAATGTCCGTATATTCTAAAGATGATATATCTATCCAATTTACTTTATCCCTATCCATATCGCCTATTTCCTGTACATCATTTAGCCTTTTTATTTGCAATTTGTCTTTATTGTATTCAATATGTATAATCTTTCCTTCATTCATGTTTACGGTTCTCCCTCCAAAAATTACCACATAAATAAGATTAAATTGCTAAGCCACCACTTTAGGTGGCAAGGCGTCAAACATGGTGGCAAGGGGACGCTTTGTTTGCCATCTTTGGTGGCAAGGGGACGCTTTGTTTGCCATCTTTACTTCACCTTTTCCCATGATGGCAAGGGGACGTTTTGTTTGCCATCTTTACTTCACCTTTTCCAGCAATGGCAAGGCGGCAAACAAGGCATTCCCTTGTTATTACCCTTGCCGTTATTATATCATATTAAAACACAGGGCCCCTAAGTATTTATTAATTAATTGTTCTATTCTTCCATTCGTAGTATAATTATAAAAAATAGCACTTTAAATATTGTCGGTATAAATGTAAAATAGATATATCATTTTAGATTTCGAAAGGAGGAGTCCCATGAAAAATCGTTTATATCGTTCAGAAAGTGATAAGAAGATAGCCGGTGTATGTGGCGGAATAGCAGAATATTTTGGAATAGACTCCACAATAATCAGGCTTATTTGGACTATTAGCATAGCTGTTTACGGAACAGGGTTACTTGTTTATATTATTGCGGCAATAATAATGCCTACAAAAGGAGAAATTGATGCAAAAATGAACATGCATCAAGATTCTGACGAGATTAACAAACAAAAAAACAGTATATTTGATGGGGATTTTGATAAAGAGAAGAACAAAAAATTTTGGGGGTATCTACTTATTATAATAGGAGCAATACTGCTCAGCAAAAGATTTATAGTTCTGGAATGGTTAAGTTTTAGATTTTTATTTCCGATTATATTGATAATCCTCGGAATATTGGTGCTGAGTGACAATTTTAGAAAATAAATTCAGATATAAACCCATAATCTGAATAAAAACCACCGAAATAACAAATTCATAAAAATGATATCCTGTGAAAGAAGGTGAAATTATGAATAATAAAAGATTGGTAAGCGGCATCATTTTAATCATATTAGGCATTCTGTTCCTCTTGTCAAATCTTGGTTACATCAGTTTTGACGTGCTGTTCGGCATTTTTGACCTGTGGCCCTTATTATTTGTTATAGCGGGGATTAATATTTTATTTAACAAAAAACCGATTGTTATCCTCATAACATGGATCATATTTTTTGTGATTTTAATTTTATACGGGATATTTTACGGAAGTATAAATACTGATATCGATTTTAGCACTCATTTTACAAAACCTGCGGAAACTTCTTATGGAAAACTTAATTTAGATATAGGAGCTGCCAGAGTTGATATAGATTCGGAAAAAGACAATCTCTTAAAGGTTAATGCCCGGGGTATCAAATTGGATTATAATGATATATATAAAAATAATAATGAGACCGCAATTTTTAATTTTGCAAATAGAAACCATAACTCTATCATCTTCGACACCAAGGGTAATAATTACGATTTTAAATTAAACGAGGATGTAATATGGGACCTGGATTTAGACTTGGGAGCTATTTCAGGTACTCTTAATCTCGAAAACATTGCGGCAAAATCCATTACTTTAAATATGGGAGCCGGAAATCTAAACATTGTTCTGGGAAATAAATATGACCAATCCGATATCAGAATTGATAGCGGCGCTTCTAACATAAATATAACGGTTCCAAAGAATGCGGGTATAAAAATAAAATCAGACAGCTCTTTGAGTAAAATAGATATAGACGATTTAAGTTTAATCAAATCAGGAGATTATTATATCTCGCCTAACTATGAGAAAGAGGATGTTAAACTAAGATTTCATATAAGTATGGGTGTAGGAATAGTAAATTTCGGGGTTAAATAACCAAACCGGATAATAGAAAGAGCGGATGATTAAGTATAGGTGTCAGGGAAACAGGCTTTGGAGTTAAATAAGGGGTGAAGGGATAGATGAATTTTAAACCGAGCTATATAAAATTACTGCAAGGCGGCGCTTTTTTAGAAAAGGTAAAGGGGATTGAAAAATATATCACTCGCTGTTATCTATGCCCTCATGAATGTGGAGTGGACAGAACAAAAGAAGTGGGAATATGCGGGGGAACCGATAAAGCGATAGTATCCAGTTACGGCCCACATTTTGGCGAAGAGGATGTCCTCGTCGGATATAACGGGTCAGGGACAATATTTTTTGGATATTGTAATATGAAGTGTGTCTACTGTCAAAATTTTGAGCTCAGCTTTTATGGTGAGGGCAATTTAGTATCCGATGCAAAGCTGGCAAATATTATGCTTCAATTACAAAACCATTATAAATGCCATAATATAAATTTGGTTACTCCAACCCATTTTGTATCCAACATTTTAAAATCCATCTATATTGCAGCCCAAGAAGGGCTAAAATTGCCCATTGTGTATAATTGCGGCGGCTACGAGAGCATTGAAATTTTAAAAATCTTAGATGGAATCATAGATATCTATATGCCGGATTTTAAATATAATTCACCGGAACGAGCAAAAAAATATTCTAAGGTAGAAAATTATCCTGAAAAAGCAAAACTGGCATTAAAAGAAATGGACCGGCAGGTAAACGGATTAAAAGTCGATGAAAGGGGAATAGCCTGTAGAGGGCTGCTGATCAGGCATCTGGTATTACCCGGCGGACTGGAAGATACCAAAAAAGTTTTAAAGTTTATAAAGGAAGAATTATCCCCCGGCTGTTTGGTGAATTTAATGAACCAATACTATCCAAGCCATAAGGCCTTTGAATATGAAGAAATAGCCAAGGGTTTAAGTTTTATGGAATATCAACAGGCATACGACTATGCAAAGGAATTAGGGTTAAGATTAGCTTAGAATATTAAAGCCAATAAAAGGCTTGCTGATAAAATTTTTATTTCAATAGTTCCCGAAATCTGTTTAAAATCCCCAGAAATATTTTTCTCTGGCCGCAGTTGCCCATAAACCCTGCAGGCCGGACACAATCACTTATGCGTTCTATTCCAAACAACATTTTTTTCTGCTACAAACATAATTCCCCCGTAATTTAGAAAGATCGTGCCCTTCCCACTCCAAGAGTTTTTCCCTTAAATACCCTGCTCCCGTCCTGCATATTCCAATACCCTTTTTAGGAAGGACCCTGTG
Source organism: Clostridia bacterium (assembly GCA_035647895.1). Classification (GTDB taxonomy): domain Bacteria; phylum Bacillota; class Clostridia; order Peptostreptococcales; family Natronincolaceae; genus JAAZJW01. The sequence goes on along the minus strand of DASRMO010000209.1, from coordinate 1,410 downwards.
TGTCGGCAAAAAATAAGAGACAGGATTCTTAGCAACAGCACTGCCTACCGCCTGGGCTGCTCCGGGTTTCCCGAGCATCTTAGCTATGTCCCCATAGGTGACAATCTCCCCGAATCTTATGTTGTCGACTGCTTCAAAAACATCCTGTTGAAATTCTGTAAAATCAGTCAGATCGAGGGGCATGGAATGATTACCCGTTTCCAGAAAATTGAGAGTTTCCGCAATAATCAACTTTCCGATAGAATCTTGTGCCTGTTCCCCGCCGGCAGTCCCTAAATCTATATGCTCAAGATCCGGTTTAGCCCTCAAGGATAAATATTTTAATCCCACGGAAGAAAAAACAAAACTGAGTGTATCTGTCTCCAAAAAATCGATCATCTCTTCTATTTCCATTATTAAACTGACCTTCTTTCCTGATACTGAATAATAAACTCATCTTTTATTATTCCCCCCTGCCCATACATTAGTACAAAATATTTTATTCAGTTTTTTCAAATAAATAAAAACACAATACTTCCAACATCTGCAAGTATCGTGTTTATACATCAGCTCCCACATCTTCCCATGTGGCACCGAGAATTTGCCGTCCCCGGCACATCATATTTTGATATCTTCAGTTATTATGGGCAACTGAACGGTAAACAGTGTGCCTTTGCCCAGTCCTTCGCTATTTGCGATAACAGAACCTTTATGCATATCGACAATACCCTTGACAATAGAAAGCCCCAAACCGAGGCTACCGCTGCTTTGATTATATGACGAATTATCTACCTGAGTAAAGGGTTTAAATAAATGAGAAAGCAACTCTTGTTCCACACCTATTCCGTTGTCCCTTACCTCAATAACCGCCTCATCCCCTTCCCGCCTGAGCGAAAATAATACGGTACCACCCTGTGGCGTAAATTTCGAAGCATTATGTAATAAATTTCCTATGCTCTGTGTGATACGTACGGGATCCGCGTAAATGGGTATGGATTTTTTTTCTATCTTTACTGTGAAACAAATCCCTTTTTTTTCGAATGCGGCTGCCATGTCTCCCGTGGCATTTATAGCCAAGACCCTGAGATCTATATTTTTTTTATCCAACTGAAACCTGTTCTGTGCAATACGGGTCATATCAAGTAAATCATCTACCAATTTACATAACTGATCACCCTGCCGTTTCATCATTCCCATCACCCTTTCTGCCTGTAATTTATCATCCGTCTGTTGAAGAAGCGAAATACCCGCGGTGATTACGGCCAGAGGATTCCTCAGTTCATGTGAGATCATACTTATAAAATTGTTTTTATTCTCATTTTCCTTGCGCAATTTTCCCTTGCTTTTGTGCAGCGCTTCCAGAGCACGTATCCGTTCTATCGACATCCAGGTACGCTCGGCGGTTTCACGGACCAGTTCTATTTCATCCTG
>DASRMO010000208.1:0-5214 GCA_035647895.1 Clostridia bacterium | reverse complement strand
TATAATTATACTCTATATACCTGTCGTTTTGCGGATTATAAACATCATAATCTATCCCGTTGATTATTCCCGTCAATTTAAACTCTTCTTTTCTTATTATCCCTTCCAATTTTTCACCGAAAAATTGATGTTTTATCTCCTCCGCATATGTCTTCGATACCGTAGTCAACACATCGCAATAAACTATCCCGGCTTTCATGTAATTTATCTTGTCATAAAATTTGATGCTGTCGTCATTGAAATACCTCTCGGGAGATAGGCCTAAAATATCGGAAAGAATCCAAGCATCATATACACCCTGATATTTTATATTATGTATGGTAAATACGGTTTTTATATCATTATAATAACTATCCCCTATTCTGAAGTCTTTTATATATAAATTGATTAAAGCCGTATGCCAGTCATTCGTATGTATTATATCCGGTTTGAAATCTATTGCTTTTGAAAGAATGGCTACAGCTTTAGAAAAGTAAGCGTATCTCTCTCCGTCGTCAAATTCACCATAAATATTATCCCTATTAAAATAATACTCATTATCTATGAAATAGAAGATTATGTTCCCATATTTTAACTTAAATACCCCTACATATTGATTTCTCCAACCGAGATGAATATTAAATTGTGCAATCCGCTCCATGCCCTTCATATATCTCTCTTTTATATGGCGATGAAGGGGTAAAACCACCCTTATATCATATCCGTGTTTTTTAATCGCCGGAGGCAAAGAACCCGCTACATCTCCTAGGCCCCCGGTTTTTGCAAAAGGGCAAGCCTCTGAAGTTACATATAGTATATTTATTGGAATCACTCCTAGTACATTCTATTTTATAATAGGTATAAAATTTCAGCCGATATTTCATACCTTTATACTACTAAATTTTTTTCTACCGTATATGGATTATCTTTAATACCTATTATATTCGATCCTTCTTCTACTGTAACATATTTATCCAATATTGTATTCACAAGTACGGCATTTTCTTTAATAACGGCTTCCTGCATCAATATAGAATCCTTGACCACCGCATTCCTTTCTACCCTTACCCCCCTGAACAAAATAGAGTTTTTTACCTCCCCTTCTATTATACAGCCATTTGCTATCAGAGAATTTTTTACCTTAGGTTTTGAAATGTAAAATGTAGACGGTTCATCCCTCGACCTTGTGAGTATCGTTCCTCCTTTTAAAAATAGTTCATCAAATGTCTTATTGTCCAACAGATCCATATTCGCTTCATAATAGGATTTAATCCCTTTGATATATTTTACATAGCCCTTATATTCATAACTGTTTATATCATACATATTCTTATAATTTAGCACAGCTTGTTTTAAATGTAAATCCTCACCTGTTTCCATTCCAGCCCTGATTATCTGTAAAAACACTTCCTTTTTCATAAAATACATGTGCATGAACAGATTAAATTTAGATTCAAGCCCCAGGTTGATACCTATATTGATAAGCTTTCCATCTCTGTCTATAATCAAATTATCGGCATTTCTATATTCATTGCCTTCATTCTCCTGTTTTTTATATACAACGGTGATATCTGCCCTTGTGCTCAGAAAATATTCAAAAACCTCAGATAAATTCACCTTTGACAAAATATTCGGATTAGCTATAAATACATATTTTGCCTTGGAATTTATGAAAAAATTTTCAGTCGTGTAGTACTGATATATCTCCCCGGACAACCTTTTTTCGTCGTCAAACAAGGGCGGGAATATGGATAATCCGCTTATTTTTCTATTTAAATCCCAAGGTTTACCGTCCCCCAGATGGTCCAAAATAGACCGTATATGTTTACCGGTAAATACTGCAATTGTAAGCAGGCCATGATTTATCATATTGGACAGGGTAAAATCCACCAATCTATACCTTCCGGCAAAAGGCAGCATATAGACGGGCCTGTTTTTACATAGCACACCGAACTCGCTTCCTGTATCCTCGAAACTTATTACACCTAAGCAATCTTCAAGCATATAACGCTTCCCCCTGTCCTGTGCCGATGACATCCTGTTCAATCAGGCAGATATCATCTTCCCATTCTTTACTTATCCTTTCATCGGCATGTACCACCGTATTTTCCATTACTATAGCCTTGTCCAGCACAACCCCCGTTTTTATAACAGCATTGCTGAATATTATACTGTCATTGATTACCGCACCTTCCTCTATGGTCGCACCGGAAAAAACTACACTGTTATTTACTTCACCCTCTATTATACATCCTTCATTTATCAAACTGTCATTTATGATACTCTTGCTTCCGATATATTGGGGGGGCAGGTGTTTTGTCCTCGTATATATTCTCCAGTCTTTATCATATAAGTTAAGGCCGCTGTCTCTGTTCAGCAGATCCATATTTGCTTCCCAATAACTGCGCACCGTACCGACATCTTTCCAATAGCCTTTAAATATCCAAGCATACATCTCATTTCTTTCACTCAACATCAGAGGCAGCACATTTTTGCCGAAATCATGCTCCGATCTTCTGTTTGCATTATCCTTTTCAAGATAATACTTGAGTATGTCCCAGTTAAATACATATATCCCCATGGAGGCCATGTTATTCTTAGGCTTTTCCGGTTTTTCATCAAATTCTACTATTTTATTGTCCGAATCTACATTTAAAATACCGAACTTATAGGCCTCTTCCCAAGGCACCTCAATGGAAGCTATTGTAACATCCGCCTGTTTTTCCATATGATATTTTAATAATTTTCTATAATCCATCTTGTATATGTGGTCCGCAGATAAAACAAGGACATATTTTGCATTTAAATTATCTATATATTCTATGTTTTGATATATGGAATTTGCGGTGCCCGTATACCAGTCCCCCTTGGCTCCACGCATAAAGGGAGGCAATATCCTGAGGCCGCCTGTAATTCTATCAAAATCCCAACATTCCCCTATACCTATATGAGCATTCAGCTCAAAAGGTTTGTATTGTGTAAGTATCCCGATATTGTCAATACCGGAATTAGTGGCATTGCTCAATGTAAAGTCTATAATCCTATATTTCCCCCCGAAACATACCGCAGGTTTAGCGATCTCCCGTGTCAATAATTTCAATCTGGACCCCTGTCCTCCGGCTAAAAGCATTGCCACTACATTATTGCCTTTTATCATTATAATCCACCCCTTTTCCAGGAACATCGAAAAGTTACATCCTCACCCTTTTAAACAAAGCGCAATAAGTTATAAAAATCCTTCATGGGCATGATAAATTTTTGTTGCGGTTATTTTCTTTTTAATATGACCCCGCCCAATGGCGGCAAATCCGGCCTTATTGAATACTCCCTGCCATGCATGGGTTCTTCTTTGGATTTATAATGCCTTCTCCTCAGAAGATTACCGCCGTATTTAGCCTGGTCCGTATTTAATATCGTCCTATAGGTACCTAAGTGATCAACACCGATGGGATAATTTTTTCTCCCAACAGGTGTGAAATTAAAGACGGCTATTATCTTTTCCCCCGAATTATTTATTCTCTCAAATGCTATGATACTCTCCTGATGGTTGGTATGTTCTATCCATTCAAATCCGTCATAGGTATCATCCAGCTCGTACAAACAAGTCTCTTCCCTGTAAAATTTGTTTAGATCCTTCATAAACCTCTTCAATTTATTATGTTTTTCATAATCTAAAAGATGCCAATCTAATTCTTTTTTTTCATCCCATTCTATAAACTGCCCGAATTCTCCGCCCATAAATATGAGTTTTTTACCCGGATAAGCGTACATATACAGGTATAAAATCCTGATACTTGCAAATTTCTCATCATAGGAACCGGGCATCTTATTCAGCAGGCTCTTCTTTCCATGCACTACCTCATCATGGCTCAAGGCTAATATGTATTTTTCGGAAAAACAGTACATAATCCCGAATGTCAAGGCCCTCTGATTGTCTTTTCTGAAAAGAGGATCCGTCTCCATGTACTCCAAGGTGTCATTCATCCAACCCATATTCCATTTGTATTTAAATCCCAAACCCCCGTCTTTTACGGATGATGTAACTGCCGGCCAACTGGTGCTGTCCTCCGCTATGGTCTTAGTATGAGGAAAATATTGTGATAATACCTCATTCAATTTTTTCAGGAACTCTATGGCCTGAATATTTTCATACCCCCCGTACTCATTTTTGATATCTCTTCCCACATGATTCAGATAGAGCATATAGGCAATCGCATCTATTCTAAGCCCATCTATATGATAATAATCATGCCAATATACCGCATTTGAAATTAAAAAACTTATGACTTCCGGTTTGCTATAGTCGAAATTTAATGTCCCCCAAATATTATTTTCCGCTAAAGCCCTGTTAGAGGATTCAAAGCACTCTGTCCCGTCAAATCTGATCAGGCCATGGTCGTCCTTGCAAAAATGAAAGGGAACCCAATCCAATATCACTCCGATTCCATTTTTATGAAATTGATTTATCAGGTACATAAATTCCTTAGGTGTTCCAAATCTGCTTGTCGGTACAAAATATCCCGTCTGCTGATATCCCCAGGAACCGTCGTAAGGGTGCTCCATGATAGGCATAATCTCGACATGGGTAAACCCCATGGTTTTTACATACCCGACCAGTTCCTTAGCCAAATCCGTATATGAATATACCGAATCATCAGGTTTCCTTCTCCAAGATGACAGATTCACTTCATATATGGACATGGGTTTATTGCAATTAGAAATTTTTTCCCTAAATTTAAGCCATGACTCGTCCTCCCATTCAAAACCTTTTAAATCATAATACTTAGATGCTGTTTTGGGTCTCGTTTCGGCATGGAATGCATAAGGGTCTGATTTGATTCTGACTTCTCCGTTATAGGAAATAATCCTGTACTTATATGAGTCAAATTGTTTTACGCCCTGTACACAGATATTCCACAACCCCGATTCTCCCATCCTTTTAAGAGGCAGATCGGTCTCGTGCCAGTCATTAAAGTCTCCCATGAGATATACTTCTTTGGCCCTGGGTGCCCACACTATGAAGCGCACCGCTTCTTTATCATCTATATCTATAGGATGAGCCCCCAGAAATTCATAGCTCTTGTAGGATGTCCCCTCGTGAAATAAATAGGAATCTCTTTCTCCATTTTCCCAATAGAAATGCTCGCATTTCATAATAAAGCCCCCTCACACAATATGTATACCCAAGTTATACCTACTTAAAATAAAAATAATAAAAAAGCCCCGGTGAAAGGG
>DASRMO010000207.1:0-2886 GCA_035647895.1 Clostridia bacterium | reverse complement strand
TTTGTGATTTCAGTCATGAGCCGGTGGTGAGCCCCATGTGTTATTATAAACATCATACATATAGTTGTAATATGATCTGTTAAAACCGACGAATGGGAAGTGGATCTATGTTATCGAAAGTGAAAACCTGCTGTTTAACAGGATTAATAGTTACCGTGATAGATGTAGAAACAGATATATCCAACGGATTACCGAATATAAATGTTGTAGGATTACCCGATATGGCTATAAAAGAATCTAAAGACAGGGTACGCGCCGCCATAAAGAACAGTGGATTAAACTTTCCTTTAAAACGAATTACAATTAATCTATCCCCTGCACATACAAAGAAGGAGGGCAGCCACTTTGATTTGCCTATTGCTTTGGGTATTTTGGGCGCATCCATGCAAATTCCTTTAGAGGAATTAGAAGATACACTGATACTTGGAGAATTATCCCTGGATGGTAAAACCAATAAGGTCAATGGTGTGTTGCCCATGTTATTGGAAATGTGCAATAGAGGCATAAAAAAAGTGATAGTGCCATATGAAAATTTAGAAGAAGCAAAAATCGTAGACGGGATGGAGGTAGTGCCCGTACATACCCTAAATGATATAGCGCTCCACCTTATAGGTGAAAAAAGATTAGATACATATATTGAACCATTTGAATACAACCCTGAAGAAGAGACTAATTTGGAAGATTTTAAAGATTTACACGGACAGGAAAACCTGAAGAGAGCCTTGGAAATTGCAGCATCGGGAAATCATAATGTGCTCACCATAGGGCCCCCGGGGTCGGGTAAAACTATGGCTGCAAGGAGACTGCCTTCAATACTTCCAAAATTAACATTTCAGGAAGCCCTTGAAATCACAAAAATATACAGTGTAGCCGGATTACTCGATGCACACGAAGGTTTGATCCGCAATAGGCCCTTTCGGTCCCCCCATCATACCAGTTCAACAGTTGCTATAACCGGAGGGGGAAGAATTCCTAAACCGGGAGAGGTATCTTTGAGCCATTACGGTGTTTTGTTTCTTGATGAACTTCCGGAGTTTAATAAAACCTCATTGGAAGTATTGAGACAACCCCTGGAAGATAGGGTTATAAATATATCAAGGATAAACGGTTCCTATACCTATCCCGCGGATTTTATGTTACTGGCCGCAATGAATCCCTGTCCATGCGGGTATTATGGGACTGAGGGCGGGCAGCAATGCAACTGTACTCCTTATCAGATAAACAGATATGTCAACAAAATTTCAGGCCCCTTGATGGATAGAATAGATATAATAGTTGAGACTTCGGCCGTAAAGTATAAGGATTTAACCGACAATAAGGGATCTGAATCTTCCGAAGAAATAAGAAAACGTGTAGAAAGGGCCAGGGAAATTCAACTGGAAAGATATAAGAAAACAAAATATTTGTTTAATTCCCAGTTAGACGGAGCGGCAATAAATAAATACTGTACTTTAAATCCCACTGCTCAGCAGTTGATGAACCTGGCTTTTAATAAAATGAATCTGAGTGCCAGGGGTTATAGCAGGGTTTTAAAAGTGGCGAGGACTATAGCAGACTTAGAGGGAAAGGATATTATTTACGAAAATCATCTGGCCGAGGCTCTGCAATACAGAAATTTAAGCGGAATAATCTTATAGAACTATATAAAAAAACACTTAAAAAGCACTTATCATTTATGATAATTTGTAAAGGATTTGTTATTTTTGCATCGCAATACATAATATGGATATCGCATAAAAACAATCAGGCATGATTTTTTATTAAATTCCGGATTTGCATATTTTATAATATACTGTTTATGACAAAATAATAGTCTGGGGGATATGATATGATGTTAGAGCAAAGAGATATAATCATATGGTTGAACCACATAGAGGGCATCATCCACAAAGATATAGAACATTTGATAAGCTATTTTTATAATATTGAGGAAGTCTGGCATGCGGATGAAAAACATATTATCAGTGCACTGACGGATAGGAGTATAATATCCGGTAAAATTATAGAAAATAGAAATGAAGGATTTGTAGAAAAAATTTTCGAGAGTTTGGATGACAACAATATATTGCCTCTGACAATTTATGATTCCGCCTATCCTTCTAAATTAAAAAACATATACGATCCCCCCTATGTAATATATGTAAAAGGAAATAAAATAGATTTTGATATGCCTTTGATATCTATAGTCGGTACGAGAAGGGCAACACCTTATGGTAAATGGGCTGCACATCAGTTTGCAAGGGAACTTGCAAAATGGGGTGTTGGAATTATAAGCGGGTTGGCTATGGGAATAGATACATGCGGCCATAAGGGAGCATTAGACGGTAACGGATATACTATCGGGGTTTTAGGATGCGGGTTGGATCAATATTATCCGGCTTCAAACAGAGCCCTGATGGATGAGATATTTGAAAGGTGCTGTATTATTTCAGAATATTGTTTGGGTACACCGCCGTTAAAATATCATTTTCCCGCCAGAAATAGAATTGTCAGCGGGTTATCGGACGGTGTAATTGTAATTGAAGCCCCGGAGAAAAGCGGTGCACTGATAACCGCGGACTTTGCACTTGATCAAGGAAAAGATGTCTATGCCCTGCCTGGCAATATCAATAACATTCAAAGCAAAGGGGCTAATAAATTGATCAGGGACGGTGCTAGAATTTTGCTCGAGGTAGATGATATAATAGAAAATCTTAAATATAGATATCCGATAGATAAAATTGACGAAAAGCAATCAATAAAAGATGATCTGAGTGATTTGGAGATGAGGGTATTCGATGTAATAAAAAGAAACCCTATAAATATTGATTTAATTATAAATGAAACAGGGATAAAGGCATCCGAATTAAATCCTATTTTAACTATATTAGAGATTAAAGGTTATAT
>DASRMO010000206.1:0-3920 GCA_035647895.1 Clostridia bacterium | reverse complement strand
TATTAGTACTTGTATTAGGGACATGGTTCATTTTTACAAGCAAAAATATAGATGCCGTACCCGAGAAAGCCGATTTGGTTTTACTATTTTTAAATATTGCGGAGAATATATAAAATGAATATGGGTAGGCAGGTTTTTTTAAGTTTAAAGGAAAAGGTGACAGCAAAACACGCAAAATTTGTTCTATTAAAAGATTTAGCCGATATTTCAGCAGAAGAAGGGATAAAACAAGATTTAGAAAATTTAGCGTATCCGATTGATATAAAAGAAGAGAATAATATCGTAATTTCTGCCATATCAATTATATCTTTTATTAAAAAAAAATTTCATGATGTTGACTTAATAGTTGTGGGAAAAACAGATGTATTAATCAATTTTGCCGATGAAAAGGCCGATAGAGATAGATATAAAATAGTAAGAGTTATCTTGGTGTGTTTTCTGTTATTTATAGGATCGATTACCGCAATTATCAATTTTCATTCCGATGTTGATATGAAACAGGCCCACAAGGTTATATATAAGGTTATTACAGGAGTAGAAACCGACAAATTATTATTACTTCAAATTCCTTATTCTTTGGGGATTGGTGTGGGGATGGCAGTATTTTTTAATAATGTGTTTAGCAAAAAGATTAATGAGGAACCTACACCGTTAGAGATGGAAATGTATACCTACCGGCAAAATGTGGATGAATATATTAAAAATAACAATGCTGAAACTCGATAGAAGGGACAAGAATGAAATATATAGCTGTGCCTTTATTAGGATTTTCAAATGGAATTGTTGTTGGCAGCGGTATTGTTGCATTAATTACCCTCTTAGATATTGTTCCCAGGCTTGCACAACTGACCGATACTTATAATAAGATTAAAATTTATGAAAATACAATTATAGTAGGGGCCATCTTGGCTGCTATTACTTCACTTACAAATGTATCAATAAATTTAGGGAAATTTATGGTTATTATCGTTGGCTTTTTTATCGGAGTATTTATTGGACTGTTAGCTTCCGCTTTAGCCGAAGTGTTAAATGTAATGCCCGTCCTCATAAGGAGATTTAGATTAGAAGGATATGCCGGTTACATTGTCTATTCCCTAATAGCAGGCAAGGTGCTAGGGGCTCTCTTAAATTGGTTTTTATGACCTAACCTGATCTGCGCGGCCGGAGGAGGTAGTAAATAAATTTATGTTGCATCACAGGCATTTTGTCATATTTTCATGGAGCAAATTGAGGCTGTGGGGCTGCAGAAAATATTAGTTTGATATAGAATATATATTTTTAAAAGAGGTGATAAAAATGTCAAAAAATCAACCTAACAAAGATAAAGCTTATCAAAAATATGTAGATACAAAGATCCCGCAACCCAATTTATTAGAAAATTGTTTATGGGCTTTTTTTGTAGGAGGTATAATCTGTACAATAGGAGAGGTATTTCATAGGATAATAGAAAATCATTATCAATATTCGCATCTGGATGTAAATAATATAGTTACATTGATATTGATCTTTATTGGAGCCTTTTTAACAGGCGTGGGGGTCTATGATATCATTGGGAGATATGCCGGTGCAGGGTCACTCATACCGATTACAGGGTTTGCCAATTCCATAGTGGCCCCTGCCATGGAATTTAAAAAGGAAGGCTTTGTACTGGGTGTAGCTGCCAAGATGTTTGTTTTGGCGGGACCGGTGCTGGTATATGGAGTAGGTTCTTCGGTGATAGTTGGTATTTTATATTATATTTTCAAATAGTTAGGAGTGAATTTATTATGGCAGTTAAAAAATTGGGGAGTCAAACTGTGAAATTGTTGAATCCTCCGTCAATTGTTTCTACAGCCACAATTGTAGGGCCTAAGGAGGGCCAAGGGCCTCTCGCGCGATATTTTGATAATATATTGGATGATGATATGTTTGGGGAGGACAGTTGGGAAAAGGCGGAGAGCAAACTGACAAGGGAGACTGTAAAAGCTGCACTCAGCAAGGCAAAATTAAATGAAACGGATATTGAATATATGTTTGGCGGGGATTTACTTAATCAACTCATATCTACATCTTTTGCCGCCAGGGATTTGCAAATACCCTTCTTTGGATTATACGGGGCTTGTTCAAATTTGACCGAATCATTGAGCTTGGCTGCCATGACAATAGATGGCGGATATGCGGATAATGTAGTAGTAACAACATCCAGCCATTTTTCTTCAGCAGAAAGGCAGTTCAGATTTCCGTTGGAATCGGGAAATCAACGTCCTTTAACATCACAGTGGACAGTAACGGGTTCGGGGTCCGCAATAATATCGGCAACAGGCGATGGGCCTTATATTGGCTATATTACAACTGGAAAGGTAGTAGATTTTGGCATTAAAGATGCTTCTAATATGGGAGCAGCTATGGCTCCCGCCGCAGTAGACACAATAAGTACACATTTAAATGATACGGGTTTCAAGCCCGATGATTATGATTTAATTGTTACCGGGGATTTAGGGCATATTGGATATGAGATTGCACTTGAGTTGATACAGGAAAAGGGATATGACATATCAAAAATATTTAAAGATTGCGGTATAGAAATATTTGATACGGAAAAACAGGATACCCATTCGGGGGGAAGCGGTTGCGGCTGTTCTGCAGTTGTATTTTGCGGATATCTATATGAACAGCTAAAATTAAAAGATTTAAATACAATAATGTTGGTTACCACAGGGGCATTATTATCACCGACGAGTTCCCTACAGGGCGAATCCATACCCGGCATAGCCCATGCAATAACCATTTATTCAACGATAGACCAATGATCATCGTTCAAAGAAGGGAGTTTGTAATATGCCATACTTAAAAGCATTTATAGTGGGAGGAATAATATGTATTATCGGACAGATTATAATTAATAAAACAAAGCTAACACCTGCCCATGTTCTTGTTTTATTTGTAACATCGGGGGTTGTATTAACCGCTATAGGTATATATGAACCCATAGTTAAGTTTGGTGGCGCCGGTGCAACAGTTCCTATTCCGGGTTTTGGTTATGCTTTGGCCAAGGGTGCAATCAAAGGGGTCAAAGAAGATGGCATTTTGGGCGCTTTTACCGGCGGGATATCATCAACTGCCGGGGGTGTTACAGCCGCCATTGTTTTTGGTTATCTGATGGCATTACTTTTTAATCCAAAGACCAAACCATAGCATATAAAAAACAAGGCGGACATGCATGTCCGCCATTACTTGACAATAAGATCATCTATTATTTTTATTAGTTTAGCTAAGATCTCCTCTCTATTTTCTTCCGTAACTTCAATCAGTAATATATCGTCTCTCTTCCGAATATCGTTTAAAAACTTACAGTCATAATCCTTGATGACACCTAAAATTATCTTATCGCTGTCTAATAATTCATATATTTTGTGTTTAAATTTTTCGCAGTCATTTTCAAAAAAGCCTAACTCATCTAATATAATTATATCTCTATTTTTAAGGCTCTTTTCCAATATAGAGACAATACCTGTATCAAAGGAATCTAAAAAAATTTTCATAGAGAAATCTGTGCCATCTATATTGGCTATAGGATAAGATTCTAGGTGGTCATATAATGATTTTATTATATAACTTCTTTTATTGTCTTCAATTATTCTTTCCGTAATATATCCGCCTACAGGATGATTTAGTCTATCCAAAATATTTTGTATTAAAGTTGATTTGCCTATACGTTTTTTACCGGTTAAAAATATGTTTTTCAAAATATCACATCCTTCATGTAATATTTTAGCACAGCGGTATTGCATTGTATATATTTTTTTGATAGTGTGAAGTTGTTGTAAAATTCTGTAGGGTTGGCGGCAGTATCAACAATGCTTATAAAAATTTGTTTGCGGAAATTGTCGAAATGACAGGAAGGCTTGACACGAAATAGAGGGCATGTTATTATATAGGTG
>DASRMO010000205.1:0-10786 GCA_035647895.1 Clostridia bacterium | reverse complement strand
CTTAACCAGTGATCCGATTTTGGCACATATACATGTAAAAGGTGAAATTTCGAATTATAACCCCCATAGCAGCGGGCACATGTATTTCACCCTGAAGGATAAGAGCGGCAGAATCAGTTGTGTCATGTTCAGGTCAAATTGTGAGAGGTTAAAGTTTATCCCGGAAGAAGGAATGAATTTAATCTGCAAGGGATATATATCCATATATGAACGGGGAGGCCAGTATCAATTATATGTCAGCGATATGGAGCCGGCGGGCATAGGCGCTCTCTACATGGCTTATCAACAGTTAAAAGAACGGTTGGAAAAGGAAGGTATTTTTGATGTTAAACATAAAAAACCGATCCCTTATATCCCCAAGAAAATTGCTGTCATCACATCACCTACGGGAGCAGCCGTCAGAGACATTATCTCTATCATACTCCGAAGATTTCCCAAAGTAGAACTGTATATTTTTCCCGTTTCGGTACAGGGTGAGACCGCAGTGCCGTCTATTATTGATGCTATAAAAATGTGCAATGATTTCTCAGATATCGATGTTGCAATTGTCGGTAGGGGCGGGGGCTCCATAGAGGAATTATGGGCCTTCAACGAAGAAGAAGTGGCCAGGGCTATTTTTAATAGCGATATCCCCATAGTATCTGCCGTAGGGCACGAAACGGATTTTACAATCGCGGATTTTGTTGCAGACTTGCGGGCAGCCACTCCATCCGCAGCCGCAGAGCTGGTCGTTCCGAATATCATAGAGATAAAGGAATATATGAATTCCGCAAAAAAGAGATTATTATATTCTATTGACGTTAAAACTGATACATTGCGGCAAAAATTATCTTTGATTGAAAACAATCACTTTTTTAAATACCCTCTGAATCCTATATATGAAAAACAGCAATACATAGATGATTTAGTACAAAAATTAAATAAATCGCTAAAAACTAAGAAGGAATTTAAGGAAAAACATTTAATGCATATAGGTGAACGGCTGAATGCATTGAGCCCTCTATCCATATTTTCCAGGGGATACTCAATAGTAAGGGATGAAAACGAAACAGTAATTAAATCTATAGATCAGGTAGAAAAAAATCAGTTATTAAATATAGGTTTGATAGACGGTAAAATCGATTGTAAAGTCATCAAATATACGAAGGAGGAGAAGACCGTTGTCCGATCTCAATTTTGAAGAAGCATTGATTAGGCTGGAGGAAGTCGTTAATAAATTAGAAAACGAAGAACTGTCTTTGGACGAATCATTAAAGATATTTGAAGAAGGGATAAATCTCTATCGTCTATGCAGCAAGGAACTCAATGAAGCAGAGAAAAAAATCAGTTTGATCGTACAAGAAGACGGTGAATTTAAAAAAATTCCCTTTGAACATGGGGATGAGGAATAGATGAAATTTAAAGAGCAGTTAAATAATTATATAAAATCGGTCAATAATCAACTTATAGATTATTTAGACTGTAAAGAAGGATATAATAGTACTTTGATAGAAGCAATGAAATACAGTTTGTTCGCAGGCGGTAAAAGGCTGAGGCCCGTACTCGCCCTGTCTGCTTACGGCTTGTTTGGGGATGATATCAACAAAATCATGCCCTACGCCTGTGCATTGGAGATGATTCACACTTATTCCCTTATTCATGATGATTTACCCTCCATGGATGATGATGATTACAGGAGGGGCATGCCGACAAATCACAAGGTATTCGGAGAAGGGATTGCAATCCTTGCAGGGGACGGTTTACTCAATTATTCTTTTGAAATCATGTTAGAAAATGCCCTCGGGCAGGATGAACCTCATCCGTATATAAGGAGTATAGGTGAAATAGCTTCCGCTGCCGGGATTAACGGTATGATTGCCGGTCAGGTGGTCGACTTGGAGAGTGAAAATAAGGATATTGATAAAAAAACTTTGGAATATATTCATTTAAATAAAACCGCAGCCATGATTGTTGCCGCCTTAAAGATAGGAGCTATCATCGGCGGAGCTTCGGAGGAAGATATAGAATGTATGGAACAGACAGGTTTAAATCTGGGCCTTGCTTTTCAGGTCAAGGACGATATATTGGATATCATAGGGGACGAAAGTAAATTAGGCAAGAGCACCGGCGGAGATATGAATAAACGCAAAGCCACATACCCGGCTCTGTTCGGGTTGAAAGCATCTATTGCTTATACGAAGGAACTGACTGAAAATGTAAAATTACTGCTCAATCCTTATGGGGGCAAATCGAATTTTCTTTTAGAATTGAGCGATTATCTGTTAAACAGGGAGTCCTAATTTTTGAGGAGGAAAATTGTTGAATTTTTTAAAATCATTTGCAGATAACAGAATTTTTCTGGCCGCCGCTCTATCTTGGTTTATAGCCCAGACAATCAAGGTTATTCATACTCTTATAGTAGAAAGGCGGTTTGATTTTACAAAGTTTGTAAGTTCGGGTGGGATGCCCAGTTCACACGCATCGTTTGTGATGGGCCTGACAACGGCTATCGGATTGATACATGGCTGGGATTCCACATATTTTGCAATTTCCCTATCCGTTTCATTGGTAATCATGTATGATGCGGCGGGTGTGAGGAGGGCAGTAGGAAAACAGGCAATTATATTAAATAGAATGTTGGAAGATATGCAGCACAAAAAGAAAAAAACAATAATGGAACAGAGATTAAAGGAATTGATCGGTCACACTCCTGTTGAGGTATTTGTAGGTGCTATTTTAGGAATAATAATTGCCAATTTAATGATTTGATAAGGTTAAATTTATATGCTATAATAGCTATAATTAAATTACAGTGATGCAGTATTCTAGTCAATTAATCTAACCTCGAGGGCGGGGCTAAAAATCCGTCAAAGGGCATATCAATGAAGTTCTTAGTTCTGGCTGCCGACGCCCAGTTGGGGGTTAGTTCTGAGAGTAAGGAGAGGGGGCGATCCACAATGGCATGTGGGCGTAGACCCTTTCTCCGTGGAGACCAGTTCATATTAATGAAAAGGGGGAACCTGCGATATTGTATGCAAATACAATTAGACAGTGTAGCCTGCCTTGAGTGGTGTAGGCGGATAGGCAGATCTATTTCCGGAAACCAGGGCCCGGTGAAAGGATTTATTGCTGCTTGAAATCTATGTTGCAAAAGGGGCTAAGGGTTAGATTAATTGTTGAGGAAAACTCCTAGACTGTTCATTCTGAAGTATATTAGGGATTACAGTGCGGACTGAGTGGTAATCCAGTCCTATCCTTGGTGACGGGATAGAAACCGATTTAAAGGGAAACCGCTGCAATGGTGACAGGCAGTATCGGTTTGGGAAATCCAACTGGACCTAAGCCGTAAAATTTACTTAATTATACTATCACTGATAAAGAGCTGATGGCATATGCTGTCAGCCTTTATATTTATTGAATGTTTTGAAAGAAAGGTTAGGGGATTATATTGTCTAAGGGCAATAAGAATACGGGATCATCCAATATCGGATTATCGGATTTATGGGAAAAATATAATTTTAGATGGGTTATTACAGTCACTGTTTGGACATTTTTTTTAGCGATAGGAATAAGTATTTCTTCCGAAGTCATTTTGAGCAATGCACGGATTTTCTTTGCAATTATAACATTGATGGTTATCATTTTAATAGGTGTATTGGCCGATATTATAGGCATAGCGGTAACCTTTGCATCTGAGAAGCCTTTTCATGCTATGGCGGCGGATAAGGTCGAAGGGGCAGGGTATGCTATCAAACTCTTAAAAAACGCCGGGCAGGTATCGAATTTTTGCAATGATGTAATCGGCGATATCTGCGGCATTTTAAGCGGGGTAGCGGGAGCCAGCATTATTATAAATTTAGGAACATTACCATTTTCTATGTCAAGGTCCCTGTTAACTATAATTTTGAGCGGTTTTGTTGCGGCATTTACTGTGGGCGGTAAAGCCGTCGGAAAGGGTATCGCTATGAATAATGCCCACACTATTGTTTTTAATACGGCACGGTTTTTAAACCTCATATACAGAAAAACAGGGATAGAAATTATTTCTTCGATAAAGCAAAAAAATAGGAAGGGAATGTTATAAGTGTATCAATATTTAACCGGGATTAATTGTGTTGAAGACCTGAAAAAACTGGATAATAAAGAAATAAATATATTAGCTGAAGAAATCAGACAATTTCTAATAGATTCGGTATCTAAAACCGGGGGGCACTTGGCATCTAATTTAGGGGTAGTAGAATTGACTTTGGCTTTGCATACCGCCTTTGACAGCCCAAAGGATAAGATTATCTGGGATGTGGGGCATCAGTCGTATGTTCATAAAATATTGACCGGCAGAAAGGAACAATTTTCAACCTTGAGACAATATAAGGGGTTGAGCGGTTTTCCAAAACCCTGTGAAAGTGAGCATGACCCTTTCGGCACGGGGCACAGCGGCACCTCTATATCTGCCGCCATGGGTTTAGCTGCGGCACGGGATTTGAAAGGCGAGAAACACCATGTCATAGCGGTCATAGGTGACGGAGCGATGACGAGCGGAATGGCTTTTGAAGCATTAAATCATATCGGTCAGAGCCGAAAAAATATGCTTGTTATTTTAAACGATAATGAGATGTCCATATCTCCGAATGTGGGCGGCCTATCCAGCTATTTGAGCAAAATTAGGACAGCCCCCATGTATTTTAAGTTTAAGGGAGATATTGAAAATTTAATCAACCATATTCCTGCCATCGGTAAAAGTGTTTTTAAAACCGCGGAAAAAGCAAAGGACAGTATAAAATATTTTTTTCTACCCGGCATATTGTTTGAGGAATTAGGCTTTACCTACATGGGCCCCGTCGACGGGCATAATTATAATGAATTATATAATATGATTAACCGTATAAAAAATATCAAAGGCCCCGTCCTGCTGCATGTACTTACCCAAAAAGGCAGGGGATATGATTTTGCCGAAAAATCGCCGTGTAAATTCCACGGAGTCAATCCTTTTGAGGTAAAAACGGGAAAACCTGTTTTAAATAGAGCTGCCTTGACTTTTTCCGAAATCGCGGGCAATACTTTAGTGGAATGTGCAAAACAGGATGAAAGGATTATTGCCATTACGGCAGCTATGCCGTCGGGCACCGGTTTGAGCGGTTTTGCCGACAAATATCCGGACAGGTTCTTTGATGTGGGTATTGCCGAACAACATGCGGCAACATTTGCGGCCGGAATGGCTGCCGAAGGATATAAGCCGGTTTTTGCGGTTTATTCCACATTCTTGCAGAGGGCTTATGACCAGGTGATACATGATGCATGTATTCAGAATTTACCTGTCACTTATTTGATAGATCGTGCCGGCCTGGTGGGAGCCGACGGAGAAACACATCATGGCTCCTTTGATGTATCATTTTTATCCTGTGTTCCTAATTTAACATTTTTGGCTCCCAAGGACGGCTTGGAATTGGAAGAGATGATCAAATTTGCTATGCGTCACAACGGACCCGTAGCGATTCGGTATCCCAGGGGGGCGGCAAAACCGGGGGACAGAGAATCATTTAACCCCATAGAGCTGGGTAAGGGGGAAATTGTCTGTAAAACGGGGGAGGACGCTCTGATAATTGCACTGGGGACTGCCAATCAAACAGCATTGGACATATGTGAGGAGCTGAAAAATGATAATATTCTCACCACTCTGGTAAATCCCAGATTTATTAAGCCTATTGACAAGGGGCTCATCATTGATTTAGCCAAAAAACATAAAAAAATATATACTATCGAAAATAATGCCAAAATCGGAGGTTTCGGAAGCCTTGTTCAGGTATTGTTAAATGATAATAGGGTCCTCAAAGAAGTGGCGGTATTTGCATTTCCGGATAAATTTGTGGGGCATGGGGATACCGATATTTTATATAAGAGCCTAAATCTGGCAAAATATGATATAATTGAGAAAATCAGAAATGATTTTAATTCTCCCACTTTTTTTAATATTGCAATGACAAAACAATTAGAGGAGTTGCCATGAGTAAAAAGGAAAGAATAGATGTCTTGCTGGTTCAAAAAGGTTTTTTTGACAGCAGAGAAAAGGCAAAAAGAGCCGTGATGGCGGGGATCGTTTTTGTTGACAATCAAAAGATTGACAAACCCGGCACAAATGTAATCGAAGATGCCCCTATATCGGTGAGAGGGGATGCAATTCCCTATGTGAGCAGGGGCGGATTAAAATTAGAAAAAGCAATAGATAAATTTAGCATAATATTAGACGGTAAAATCTGTCTGGATGTAGGAGCATCCACCGGCGGATTTACCGATTGTATGCTTCAAAACGGTGCTCAGAAGGTATATTCCATCGATGTGGGATATGGGCAGCTCGACTGGAAACTGAGGCAGAATCCAAAGGTAGTGGTTATGGAGAGGACGAATATAAGGTATGTTACACCGGATGATATTGGGGAAGAGGCGGATTTTGCATCCGTAGATGTTTCGTTCATATCTTTAAGGTTAGTGCTCCCCGTATTAAAGGGGCTTCTCAAGAAAAACGGGGAGATAGTCGCCCTGATTAAACCTCAATTTGAAGCAGGCAGGGAAAATGTTGCCAAAGGAGGTGTGGTGAGGGACATAGGGATACATAAAAGCGTGGTATCGGGTATTATCGAATTTGCTGCAAAAATTAAGCTTCAAGCAGTTGATTTTACTTACTCGCCTATTAAAGGCCCGAAGGGAAATATAGAGTATCTGTTGTATATGAAAAACACGGATGCTTTTAACAATGAATCTTTAAGTGCGGAATACATAAATGATGCAATCAACCGGTCACATTCCAATAATGGCTAAATAATTGTCGGATTATTATTAAACTATTTTGTCATTGCTATGAATATGAACATAGGTTTATTGAGATCCTTCGTAAGAACCATTTATACTGTCTGTCTTAGTATGACATAACCAAAAGTTTTCTATTATTATGCCATTACAAAATTATTATTGAACAGGAGGTATCAAATGAAATATACGAGGCACAAAAAAATACTTGGAATTATTAAAAATCAGGAAATAGAGACACAGGAGGAATTATCAAACGAATTAAAAAAAGAGGGATTAAATGTAACCCAGGCTACGGTATCCAGGGACATCAAAGAACTCAGGCTCATCAAAATTTTAACTAAAAACGGAAAATATAAATACGCAACATTAAACGGTCAGGATAATATTTTGACGGACCGCCTTGTAAAAATATTCAAAAATTCAATCATATCGATTGATTATGCAGGAAATATTTTAGTTATGAAAACCTTAACAGGGTCTGCACAAGCTGCGGCGGCTGCCATAGATGCCGTAGGTCTGGAAGAAGTCATAGGGACAATTGCGGGAGACGATACTATTTTTTTAGCAATCAGGGATATAGATAAGATGGAAGACATTATAGAGCATTTTAGAGGCCTGATCAGATAAAAGATGGAAGATATTATAGAACATTTTAGAGGCCTAATCAGATAAAAGATGGAAACATTATAGAACATTTTAGAGGCCTAATCAGATAAAATAGGATTATAATAACAATTTTAATATATTTTATGTATTATAAACACACCTCCAAAAAGCCAATCTAATTGTAACAGGCAAAGAAATAAAAACAATTTGCCGGGTCAGAATGGCGGGAGTGTGTCAGATGGATATTTACAGAAGGCTTAAAACGCTTTTAGCGGTAAGTTTGACTATTTTTTTTATGTTTTTTATGTGTATGTATACACTTGAAATTATCAATAATGTAAATCCGGAATATAACATATCGATAGGCGATGAATATGCACTGCGGGCGAGATTTCCACTGGGCTTTTCAATGCCTGCGGATGATATAAATAAAATAATAGAGGTCAATCAAGTCAAAAATGTTGCAAATTCTATATTGAAAAATAAAAACATTTTTGAATTAAAAACACTGGATAAAGGAACGGCAAATCTTCAGTTAAAAATATTAGGCCTGATACCATATAAAAATATAAAAATCAATGTGGTGCCCCAGATTAAAATTATCCCGGGCGGGCAATCCGTAGGTGTGAGGCTGAATACGGACGGTGTATTGGTTGTCGGAACAGCCGATATTACGGATGATAACTTTAAAACACATAACTTGGCATCGATTTCGGGAATAAAAACAGGGGATACATTAGCTAAAATCAATGATATAAAGGTACAAAACGCATCCCATGTCAGCGAAATTGTAAAAGCAAGCGACGGCGGTAAACTCAGCCTCTCCATCATAAGGAACGGAAAGGAATTTATCATTGATGTAAACCCGATAAAATCCGAAGAGGACGGAGAATACAGATTAGGTTTATGGGTACGCGATAAAACCGCCGGTGTAGGAACATTGAGTTTTATACATCCGGACAGCGGGAAATTCGGTGCCCTCGGCCATGCAATCACGGACGTGGATACGGGAATATTACTATCGATAAAAAACGGGGAAATTGTGAGATCGAGGGTTGTTTCTATCGAACAGGGAAGACGGGGAATACCCGGGGAGATAAAGGGCGTGTTTTATGAGACCAATAACCCTATAGGTAAAATTGAAAAAAATACTCAATTGGGTGTATATGGAGAGCTGCTTCCGAATGTTGAAGATATCGATAAACAAGAATCCATGCCCATCGCATACCAGCATGAGATTGAAGAAGGAAAAGCATCCATATTGACAACCTTGGATGATAATAAGGTAGAAGAATTTGATATAGAGATTACAAGGATAAATTTGCAGACAAAGCCGGATTCAAAGAGCATGATAATTAAAATTACGGATAAAAGATTATTAGAAAAAACAGGGGGGATAATCCAGGGGATGAGCGGAAGCCCTATAATCCAGAACGATAAAATAATAGGTGTGGTCACTCATGTTCTTGTCAATGACCCTACCAGAGGGTATGGCGTATTTATTGAGTGGATGATTTCGGAATCCGAAGCAATCGACAATATCCGGTAAAAAATTTGGGGAAAAATGTATTATACTTTTTTTATGAATTAATTTTAAATAGAAGGGATTGGATATATACTGTCGAATATGTTAATTAGAACAAAGGGATAGATAAAAGATATGAAAAATGAAGGTTTTAAGGGGGAAAATTTTTATGGATGGTAAGAAAATAAAGGTCTTGATAGCTGATGATAATAAAGATTTCTGCGACATTATGAGCGAATATTTAAAAAAACAGGATGATATTGAGGTAACGGGAATAGCTAATGATGGGAAAGAGGCTATAGAATTAATATCGCATGAATTACCGGATCTGGTTATATTGGATATTATAATGCCGCATCTGGACGGTCTGGGAGTCCTGGAACAGATGAACAATATGAATTTGAATAAATTTCCTAAGGTTATCATACTATCGGCAGTAGGCCAGGATAAAATCACACAGAGAGCAATAAGTTTAGGCGCTGATTACTATGTAATTAAACCCTTCGATTTTGAAATTTTTATCGATAGAATAAGGCAAATAACGGGAGCCAAGGGGGCTGCTGTCCCTGATAATATTGTGAATAAGAACCGGCAGGGGCGTTCCGCCTTGATAACAAAAAATCGCAGCCTTGAAGCGGAAATTACTAATATAATACATGAAATCGGAGTTCCTGCTCATATCAAAGGGTATCTCTATTTGAGAGAAGCGATTTCAATGGTTGTAGAAAATACGGGGTTATTGAGTGCGGTTACAAAGGAATTATACCCCACCATAGCCAAAAAATTTAACACCACATCGAGCAGGGTTGAAAGAGCGATAAGGCACGCCATAGAGGTAGCCTGGAGCCGAGGAAAAGTAGATACGATAAATAACCTGTTTGGGTACACCATCAATAATCACAGGGGAAAACCCACTAATTCGGAGTTTATTGCTATGATTGCGGATAAATTGAGATTAGAACAGCAGGTAGGTTAAAAAACAAGAGCTGGCAGAAATATATATTTTTGCTAGCTTTTATTCAATATTTCTTCCACTGCGGAATTGATGATATCCATATCATATCCTTTTCTATATAGAGCATGTTTAATTTTTTGCTGCAATAAATATGGATTATCTTCTTTTCGGATGTATTTGGAAAAATATTCTTCGGCTAATTTTACGGCCTGAGATTTATATTGTTCTCGGTTGGAGATTACAATAAGTTGAATTTCCTCATCCTGATCCAAATAATTTAAACAATCATCTATAATTTCCCGGGCAAATCTTTTTTGGGCCAGTAATTGGGATAATTTATTTTTCAACTGTTTATAAGGCAGATTGGATTTTCGATAAAAATATTTTTTACCGATTCTTTTTGCTGTTTCCAAATTTATATCATATGAAAATACAGGAATACAGCTCTTGATTATATCTGAGGATATTCCTCTTCTCATCAATTCCAACTCCACGGTGGCGGCGCTCTTGTTTTTTGCTTCTATCGCATTAGCGATATAATTTATTGCATATTGCCTATCGCCCGTAAATCCGTAATATGTTAATTTTTCTAAAACTCTATCTATGGTTGCGCCCTCATAGCCTTTTTTCTTGAGATATGCCCTTATTTCATGCTCAGTCCGGGATTTAAACGACAGATAGTATGTCGCAAGCTGAAAGGCGGAGTTTTCCTTGTTCTCTTTAATTATTTCAGATGAATCGTCCATATTCAATTCTATCCCTTCTTTGTATTTGTATTTCAATATAATTTTTATTCTGCCGGTTAATCTAAGGATATCCTTATAATAAAATATTATATACTATCCGGCTGCTCATTAAAAGAACCCTGATTTTTAATATGATGAATTTTCCTAAAATACTACTTTTAAGATTTTTAT
>DASRMO010000204.1:0-2416 GCA_035647895.1 Clostridia bacterium | reverse complement strand
GATATATTGTATATTGAAATAAAATCAATATACAATAATAATCCGTTTTATTGTAAAAATATACTGCATTTAAATTATATATAACAATTTAAAGGAAGAGGTTATAACATGGAGGGAATTATTGTTGAAAGCTTCACAATGGATCATACAAAGGTTAAAGCACCTTTTGTTAGAAAATGCGGCACTATAAATACTCCCAAAGGAGATATAATAACAAAATTTGATTTGAGGTTTACTCAGCCCAATGTCAGTGCTATACCTACCGCATCAATTCATGCTCTCGAACACCTGTTAGCAGGATATATTCGTGAGGAGCTCAATGATGTTGTAGATATTTCACCGATGGGCTGTAGAACCGGTTTTTATTTGATTTTAGTTGGTGAGGTTACCGAAAAGAAAGTAGCCGGGGCACTTATCAATGCTTTAAACAAAATTATCGAATCAGATGAAGTCCCCGCCGCTAATGCTGTTCAATGTGGTAATTATAGGGATTTATCCCTGTTCGGTGCTAAAGAATATGCTAAAGAGGTGCTGGAAAAATTAAAAGATAGACAATAGCCCGAGATTCTTCGCAGGCACCATTTATACTGTCCGTCTCAGATACCATAGAATGACAAAAAATGAAAAAACCACGGGGATAGGTCCTCTGACAAAAAAACTGACCATGGGCCCGATCCTCGTGGTTTCTTTTATCCAACATCTTTCACTTTCATAATCCTCATTGCATTAAATACAGCTATGAGTGCCACTCCCACATCTGCAAATACAGCTTCCCACATGGTCGCAATACCTACCACGCCCAACACCAGCACAACGGCTTTTACACCAAGTGCAAATAAAATATTTTGCCATACGATATGATTTGTTCTCTCGGCTATTTTTATAGCACTTATCAATTTCATCGGTTCATCAGTCATTAAAACAATATCCGCCGCTTCTATGGCCGCATCAGAACCTAATGCACCCATAGCAATACCAATATCTGCCCTTGCAAGTACCGGTGCATCATTAATTCCATCACCAACAAAAACTAACCTTCCCCTTGTCAATTTTTGCTTATCAATCAATTCAATCTTTTTGACCTTTTCATCCGGTAGCAATTCAGAATATACCTCATCTATTCCCAAATCTTTTGCCACTTTCATCCCTATATTCTCATTATCCCCTGTAAGCATAACAATTTTATTTACACCAATAGCCCTCAACATGCTGATCGTGTCTTTGGAATCTTCTTTTAATTCATCTGAAATTGTAATAGAACCTATAAATATTCCATCCACCGCAACATACACTATGGTTCCGACAGTCTCCGCCGGTTTATATGCAATCCCTTCGATATCCATCAGTTTTCTATTCCCGATCAAAACCTCCTTATCTTTCACTTTTGCCTTGATGCCATGCCCTAATATCTCCTCGTAACCTCCGATGTCTCTCTTATCTATTTCTTTTCCATATGCTGTCATAATTGATACGGCTATAGGATGATTAGAATAGCTCTCCGCATAAGCAGCATATTTTAATAACTCATCTTTTGAGATATTCATATAGGTGTCTATTTCCGTAACTTTAAATACACCCTTTGTCAATGTACCGGTTTTATCAAATACCACGGTATTGATGTTGTTCAACGCTTCTAAATAGTTCCCGCCTTTTACAAGAATTCCATGTTTCGATGCCCCGCCAATCCCGCCAAAAAATCCTAAGGGTATAGATATCACCAGTGCACAGGGACAAGAAACCACAAGAAATATAAGTGCCCTGTATACCCAATTAGAAAAGGTAGCGCCTTCAATTATCAATGGAGGAATAATTGCTAAAACCGAAGCTACAAGTACAACTGCCGGGGTATAATACCTTGCAAATTTTGTGATGAAATTTTCTGTAGGAGCCTTTTTGCTGCCGGCGTTTTCTACCAATTTCAAAATCTTAGATACCGTTGATTCTTCAAATTCCTTAGTGACTTCAATTAATAATAGGCCATTTATATTTATAAAACCGCTCAGCACGGTGCTCCCTATTTCAACTTCTTTGGGCACGGATTCGCCCGTCAGCGCGGAGGCATCAATCATTGAACTTCCTTCTATAACAGTTCCATCTAAGGGGACCCTTTCCCCGGGTTTTACTATAATATGGTCACCAACCGAAACATCAACCGGAGAAACTTTTTTTTCGTTTTCCCCTATTTTAAGATTTGCATAGTCCGGTCTTATATCCATCAGTTCAGCAATAGATTTTCTGGAACGATTAACCGCCAAGTTTTGAAAAAATTCCCCTATCTGATAGAAAAGCATTACAGTTACGCCTTCAGGAAATTCTCCGATAATAAAAGCACCTATGGTCGCTATGCTCATCAAGAAATTTTCGTCAAAAATTTGGCCTTTTAATATGTCCCTTCCCGCCCTCTGCAACACTTCCC
>DASRMO010000203.1:0-4795 GCA_035647895.1 Clostridia bacterium | reverse complement strand
TTATATAGTGTTAGGCGGTCTTTGGCCGCCTATCATTTATATATATCCGTGAATGGGGAACCTACGTATTCTTCGAACCGGCTAGTTTTGATTGTCCATTATTATTTATAAGTGTATATATTCTATCACCTATAACTTCAATCATCGGCCCTGCCGGTTTTATCCGCCCATTATTATTTATATCTATTCATAAATGGAAAGCTCATGTGTTGCTCGAGCCGGCTAGCTTTGACCGCCTATTATCTTTATCCGGTATGCAATTATAGAATGTTTTATAATATTAATTGCACAAGGATTATTCGAGGCCAAAACGCCGAGGAAGTGAGGAATCATGGAACGCTTTATAATATTAATTGCAGGTATGTATGTGGGGTTTTCGTTCGCTTTTGGTATTATGGGGATCATCTTTTACAGATTTATTTTGGTATAAACCTCTTATAATAATAGAAGCTATAATTTCAGCCATGGACATAACAAAATGAAGGCGGATATTATGTATGACAAGAGAAATATCGGATTTAAAAGCTTCTACAATTCCAACAATAGTAAGATCCCCCACAGCGGGCAGTTTTTTCCCGACGCCCTTGCCCGGATGGAGGGAACCTTTTCTTATTATAATATTGCCAACCTCATTTTTACAGCCTAAAGAGGCATCTACGGCGATTATATAAGCCTGCGGATGCTCGGACTTTATCTTTTTCAAATTATTAGAGATGTTGAGTGCATGTACGGGATTTTCCAATGTGCCGTATACGGGAAAATTCACATTCAGCCTTTGTAAAATTGTACCTGTCAACGGGGCGAGAACATCACCTATGCATCTGTCCGTACCTATGCAGAGTATAAGGGGTTCTTCCGTGATATTGATAGATAGGTATTTAGAAAGCTTTTTTACGGACGAAGGGTTTTGGAAATGCCCTGTACAATTTGAAATGTCTTCGGCATATTCGTTTATTTCCATATTAAAAAAACACCCCTTATATAATATATAGGGAATGTTTTAATATTATTACAAGGACTGCAGTTATAAATACATCAAAGTATTTAAATCTCCAAATGAAAATCAAAGACTAGGCATATCTTATTTAAAATTCCATTCACATCAACAGCCACAGTGCTTTGAAATTAATTTGTCGAGCTTTTTACTCAAATTACAAATCTCCTCTATCGCCCCTTTGTCATTTAAGTAGTTGGTCATTTTAATCTCTATCTGTTCAATCAACAGTTCTAATTCCTCGATCGTATACATGATATCCACCCCTGATAATAAAAATTTGATTCATTTATATCCCGACAAACATTATATCATATATATAGAGAAAATTTATTAAGAATTGGTAAATATTTTTTATCGGATGTTGGGCTGTCCATTTATAAAATATTTTTAAATAATCATATACTTAAATCCGCAGTAATATTTATTTATGGAGTATATATATTATTTAAATACATGGGTGAATGCTGGGAGTGATAAGGTGGGAAAATTATTAGAATTGATCACCAATGAACTTGTGGTATTATTTATTGCGGCATTACCGCTCATAGAGCTCAGGGGGGCTATTCCCATCGGTGTATCCATGGGTATGAGCCCCATACATGCTACTATTTTGGGAGTTTTAGGCGGGTTGATTCCGGTTCCTTTTTTATTGTTTTTTTTAGAACCTATTTTTATGTATTTAAAGAGCACGAAATTGTTTAAAGGCTTTGCGGAAAAGATGGTAAAGAGGACAATGAAAAAAGGCAGGAATATAAAAAAATATAGTATTATCGGGCTCGTTATTTACGTTGCCATACCATTACCGGGTACCGGCGTATGGACAGGCAGCTTAGCAGCAATACTATTTAATATACCGATAAAATATGCTCTGCCCGCTATCGCTTTGGGAAATTCCATTGCGGGTATTATCGTATTTATACTCAGTTATATTGTGGTGAACATCTGATGATTTCCGATACCATGATTTAGCAAATTAATTATTGACACGTAATGCGGCTAATGCTAACATTAAATTTAGTGATAATTGAATAAAGATTCTGATTGCCCCTTGTCAGGATTAGTGGAGGACGAGCTCTAAAGAAAAAATTAGGAGGCAAAAAAATGGCGAAAAAATTATTTACTTCCGAATCAGTTACGGAAGGACATCCGGATAAAGTGTGTGACCAAGTTTCAGACGCAATATTAGATGCTATTTTGGAAAAAGATCCGGGAGCAAGGGTGGCCTGTGAAACAAGTGTTTCCACAGGGCTTGTGTTAGTTACCGGTGAAATAACGACAAATTGTTATGTCGATATTCCTAGGATAGTAAGAAAGACAGTGGAGGAAATAGGTTACACTAGGGCAAAATATGGTTTTGATGCGGATACATGCGCAGTATTAATTGCTATAGATGAGCAGTCGACAGATATCGCAATGGGCGTAAACAAAGCCCTTGAGAGTAAAAGGGGAGAAAATAAAAACGAATTAGGAACTATAGGAGCAGGGGATCAAGGGTCAATGTTCGGGTTTGCTTGCAATGAAACTCCGGAACTAATGCCGCTACCTATCTCTCTTGCACATAAATTGGCCAAGAGATTGGCAGATGTAAGAAAAAATCATACATTGGATTATTTGAGGCCGGACGGGAAGACACAGGTAACCGTTGAATATGATGATGATAAACCGGTCAGAATCGATACAATTGTTATATCCGCACAGCATAGCCCTGAGGTCGATAAAAAAACAATTGAAAGGGACCTGGTGGAGCATGTCGTCAATAAAGTTGTCCCGATCGGACTGTTGGACGACAATACAACATATCTCATCAATCCGACCGGGCGTTTTGTTATAGGCGGCCCATTGGGTGATGCCGGGCTGACAGGGAGAAAAATAATAGTAGACACATATGGGGGGTATGCCCATCATGGCGGCGGTGCTTTTTCCGGAAAAGACCCGACCAAGGTAGATCGTTCGGGAGCTTATGCCGCCAGATATATAGCTAAAAATATAGTAGCGGCGGGATTAGCCGATAAATGTGAAGTAGGGTTGGCCTATGTTATCGGCGTAGCGAGGCCGGTGTCCGTATTTGTTGAAACTTTTGGCACGGGCAAGGTAGATGATTTAAAATTGACAGAGCTTATCAACAAACATTTTGATCTGAGGCCCGCGGCTATAATCAGGGATTTGGATTTAAGGAGGCCCATATATAAACAGATTGCGGCTTACGGGCATTTTGGCAGAGAAGATTTAAACCTCGCTTGGGAGAAGACCGATAAGGTTGAAATATTGCGCAATGATGCGGGGCTGCGATAAGAAATTTTTATTCTGTGTTTTGAAACAAGCATTTTGAACTGTGAAATATATAGCTGTCAAATTTATTTTCGATGTCATCAAGATTTTGAAACAGGCATTTTAAACTAGGGAAGATATAGCTGTCAAATTTATTCTCGATGTCATCAGGATTTTGAAAAAAGCAATTTAAATTGTGGAACGATTAACAACCGTTCCCTTTTTGTTTATTCCTATTTTGTCATCCTGAGACGAACAGTATAAATGGTTCTCGCGAAGGATCTCAATATGAACCATGGAACCATGGGGTCAGATACAGTGATGCATTCAGAATGACCCCTTCGGTTTTGCCGCCCTGAGAAGTGAAATGGGGAATTTTCGAATGGCTAAAAATTAGAGCTTTTTTAGTAGTCTCGGATTGTTCCTATTTTTAATCACTGATAATGACAATAAATACAACGATATGATATAATACAAGGGATATTTGGTGGCCGGGGGGAAATTATGGTGGTTGAATTAGAAGGCAGATTGATAGAAATAATATTTCAAAATGAATCCAATGGATTTTTAGTCGGTGTATTAAATTGTGAAGAGGAAGAAGTGACGGTGGTAGGTTGTTTGCCTGCATTGAGAGAAGGGGAAATGATCTCCGTAAAAGGAAAATGGGTGGAGCATCCCATATACGGCAGGCAGATGGATGTTAAAGAATATAGGCATATACAACCTTCAACAGAGGAAGGGATTTTAAAATACTTGTCTTCCGGGGTTATAAAAGGCATAGGCGAAAAAATGGCGGAAAGGATAATAAGTCATTTTGGCACGGATGCCTTGGAAATTATGGAGTATGCCCCGCAGAGGCTGACAGAGGTTTCCGGCATCGGTGAGAAAAAGATGCGGGCCATAGCCGAGTCATTTGAAGAACAAAAAGAGTTAAGAGAAATTATACTTTTTCTTTCCCAGTATGATATTACACCTGTGTATGCAGTTAAAATATATAAAAAATATGCAGAGATGACTATACCGTATATACAGGAGAATCCATACCGCCTGGCAGATGAGATCACGGGCATAGGATTTAAGAGAGCGGATCTGATTGCGCGAGCGATGGGGATCTCCCCGAATTCCAAATACCGCATACATTCCGGGATCAGATATACAATCAATACATTTAATAATGAAGGCCACACCTATGCGCCCAGCGATGCTTTGATAGAGAGGGCCGGGGAGCTGTTGGAGGTAGAAGAAGTTAAAATAATAGAAGGAATACAGGAGATGGCACTCAGACAGAAGATACAGCTCGAAAGGCAAAATATAGAGACGGGCCCCGCTTATATGCAGGAACCGGGAAAGCAAAATGTGGGGGAGAACTTCGATTGTCCGCAGGAACTGTTGGAACAATCTGAAAATATTGATAATGATCAAATAGTGGCATATTCCATGCCGTACTTTTATGCGGAGACCAATACCTGCAATAAACTCATAGAGCTTGCATATGGCGAATTGGATACATTGGAAATAGATCTGGAAGAG
>DASRMO010000202.1:0-2477 GCA_035647895.1 Clostridia bacterium | reverse complement strand
CAGATAAGCAGAAAAATTGCATATTTAACATTTGATGACGGCCCCAGCGTTAATACGGGTGAAATATTAGATATATTAAAAAAATATGATATCAAAGCCACATTTTTTGTGGTCGGCAGATCGGATGATAATTCTAAAAATCTATATAAAAGAATTGTAAAAGAAGGCCATGCCATAGGAAATCATACATATTCCCATGAATATAAAACTCTATATAGCAGCGAAAAAGATTTTTTATCCGACTTTAAAAAATTGGAACATCATGTATATGATATCACCGGGATAAAAATGGACATCATGCGTTTTCCGGGCGGATCCAATACAATAATACCCAATAAATATTCCGATGATAAATTTATGGTGCGCATGATTGCCAAAATGCTTTACGACGGATATCAATATTTTGATTGGAATGTGGATTCAAAAGATGCTAGAGTCGCAAAACAAAATAAGGATACAATCGTGGCCTCCGTGCTGAGAGGCGTTGAAAACAATAATCCGGCTATAATTTTATTTCATGACAGCTTTCCAAAGACAACCACTGTGGAAGCCCTGCCGATCATAATTGAAAAATTATTGGAAGAAGGTTATGTGTTTAAAGTTTTACATAAAAATTCTTTTCATGTGCATTTTAAAAAACCGGAAGGCTAAATAAAAATAATATTTATATAACCACTTGCAAGGAGCATCATCAGCCTTGCAACCGGCTGCTTTGTTATGCTTGATTCCTTAGGTTCCTACTAAACTAATACCTTCATCCGGCTTGGAGCTGCCCTAAACCATCTATTTCTTTGTTAATTTCTTCAATATTCAAATCCTCAATGACTGAATCCTTCAAATTATACTTTTCTTTTAATTTCAGTATTCTATAGACACTCTTATCTATTTTATCTATTGAAATATTATCCTTTTCTACACCTTCTTTTAATGCATTGAATACTTTAACACTGTTTTCATGGTTGTGGCCTACCAGGACTATATCCGCCCCGGCCTTAACAGATTGTACAGCCGCTTCGTCTATATTATAATTTTCTTCTATCGCACCCATTGTCATATCATCTGTAATAATAACACCTTGAAACTTTAGCCTGTCCCTTAATATATTGGTAATAACAACATCTGACATAGAAGCCGGATATTCTTGGTCTATCTGTAAAAGAAGAATATGTGCCACCATGACCACATCAGCTCCATTATCTATAGCATGTTTAAACGGTACAATTTCAAAATTATTTAACCTTTCCCAACTATGAGTTATGACCGGTAACCCTATATGGGAATCGGTAATAGTATCACCATGCCCGGGAAAATGTTTGATTACCGGTATTACACCTTCCTCCTTTATTCCTTTGAACACTCCAATCCCCATAGCAGAAACTATTTCTGCAGTTTGTCCAAATGCCCTATCCCCTATTACGGGATTTAACGGGTTGCTGTCTATATCGAGTACGGGTGCAAAATCCATATTATAACCAAAAGCCTTCACAGTTTTACCTAATAATTTACCGGCTTCAAATGCTAAATCGGTATTTTTCGTTTTGCCTATATCCTTTGCTGTTGGAAGTTTTTTAACCTCTTTAGGATTTCTACTGACAGAACCACCTTCTTCATCTACCGAAATAAATAACGGTATTTTATTAGAAGAATTGGTATTTTTCAAAGAATTTGTTAAAGATAACAGTTGCCTGCCATCCTTTACATTTTTTCCGTATAATATTATCCCGCCTACATTATAAGATTTTATGAGCTCTGTTATACTATCGTTCATATCATAACCTTCCATACCCACCAAAAGCATTTGTCCGATTTTTTCTTCTAATGTCATATTCTCTACTTGTAACCTTATCTGATCCGGTAGTTCCTCTTTTTCTTGGTTATGTTCTTCTGTAATCTTTTCTTCTTCCTTGTCATTTTTATCGGGAAAATTATCATGTTTAACCGTGCAACCTGTTATCAATAACATCAACATAATAATAAGTGAAATTTTTCTAATTGTCATAAGATTTCCTCCATAGTTACTTAGCACCACTTGGTAGAAAAAATCTCCGATACGTCGCCCACCGTGCTAAACCTATTTATATCCTAAAATCCCTTCAACTCATCTAATATTTCGTTATATTCTCTATCTAAGGCTTCTAAATCATCATGCTTTGAGGGCACAGATAATCTTCCTATAACCTCCGAGAGACGGTTTTTTAATATAATTATTTGCTTTTTAACTTCTTCTTCACTGTTATTTAGATGTTTGTTTTTTCCGGATAAGTACTCCTTATAAGTCCCCATGAACATTTTTATTTTATAGTTTTCTATTGTCATAATATGATCTGCAACAGAATCTACAAACCTTCTATCATGGGAAACAATTAATAATGTCCTATCATAATTTTTAAGTGTTTCTTCTATTACTTCAAGTGCGTCTATATCCATGTAATTAGTAGGTTCATCTAATATTTCGTTATATTCTCTATCTAAGGCTT
>DASRMO010000201.1:0-4791 GCA_035647895.1 Clostridia bacterium | reverse complement strand
ATTTTATTATATAACAATATTGCTGCCTTAAAACTGCCTTAAATAATATTTAAATTATTTTACAAACTATAGGATTAATTCAACAAAAATTATAAATTTCCTCTTTTTTTATACGTAATAATCAAAAAATTTATTGTTAATGATTGACAAGCATAAATACAGACCGGGTTTTATTTTTTTTCCCGTATAACCCCCTATCTGTTTTATTTATTTGTTACCCGCGAACGAAATTTATTCAATAGAAGCCTGCGTATACTGGCAAAATTTTGAAAAAGCCTGCCCCCAAAAGCAAATATCGCTGCATAATACAATGGCACACCCAAACGATCTCCTATATATGCTAAAAATCCGGCCAAAATGGCATTAGTAAAAAATCCGGATACAAATATTTCAGTGTTGAATTTATCCTCAAGCATGGAACGCACCGCCCCGAAAACAGAATCCAGAGACGCCAATATAGCAACGGATATATAGAGAGCATATTTAGCGGGATAAGTTATGTCCAATTTTAATCCCAAAAAAACTCCTATAAGCAGCCCTATTATAGCAAAAATCATTTTATTCACCTTCCTTTGGTGTTAAGTACTCCCAACTGATATCATTGTTAAATTTTGAAATTTCTATATTTTCATACACCGATACTTCCAATCCTAAACCATATACCTCTTTGAGGAGAGATGCATATGATTCCGCCGATTTAATTACTGCACTTAATGTGTCCGGGTCACCAATGGCTCTAATTATAAAAGGTTGTCCATAAGTATGATTATTGATTGTAATAGTGGCACCTGCACATTGTATCTCTGTTGTACTCATTATTCTCTGCCCGTTAATAGATATGGCTTCGGCACCGGCAGTTTTTAAATCATTTACAATAATGAGAACATCTAAGTCGTGTACAATGACATTGTTCGGATCTTCCCATTCATACAATTCTCTATCGCTGTCACTGAGCCATACAATAATACCGGGGCCCTTTAGGTCGACAAGACCGCTTATCATTTTAAACTGATCGTGTTCTTTAGCCAAAACATCCCTGATGCTCCCGCCCCCACTTACAGCTGTTTCATATTCTAAAAGCCTATTTTTACTGGATACTATAAGTTCGGAAATATTATTTAATTCTTCTTCTTCTTTTTTTATCAGATTTTGTAAATCCGCTATAGTTCTTAAACTTACAAAGCTATAGTCCTCCTGTACATTTTTTGTTTGAATAGCTATAAAAAATCCGAGAATAATACACAGAAAAATAATAACCACTTTATTCAGTTGTATTTTCATAATTACACCCCTGCTTCATTTCTTTAGGAAATAGCATCCGAAGGTTTTGCATACTTAAAGTTTATTGTCTTATTATATCGCGATATTACTATATTATTTTCCTTTTTTATGGTTACTTGGAGATTATACATCTCACGCATTTCCTGAACGATACCGAAACGTATGTTGAGGGCCGCTTCTAACGATTCAGGATTTCCAACCGCTTTTATGGTAAAAGGC
This sequence comes from Clostridia bacterium, assembly GCA_035647895.1. GTDB lineage: Bacteria > Bacillota > Clostridia > Peptostreptococcales > Natronincolaceae > JAAZJW01. The sequence goes on along the minus strand of DASRMO010000201.1, from coordinate 3,291 downwards.
GGTATCGTCGGTACGGAATTGATCAGCACAGAATTTGAGGTATAGTAAATTTCGGTTGCTGAAGTATACCTCTGGTCATTGATTGAAATTGCTTCCGCACCTGCCCCATTTAATTTATTGACAATACCTAAAAGCAAATCATAATTATACATAATAAAACTTTCATTACTCTGCCTGGGATATTCCTGTATAGGATCATCTATTGTAATTATAATTCCCGGCCCCTCAACAGTTTTATAACCGGATATTATTTGATACCTCTCTAAATCCTTATTCAAATTTTTAATAATAAGACTTTCATCGGCTTCGGATATTTCATACTCTTTTAATCTTATTTCCCATTCGGTCAATTCTTCCATCAAAGCCGTTTTTTCTGCTCTCAATTCCTTTAATTCCAACGCTAACTGTTGTGCTTTTTGTGTAGACAGGAGCCCGCCGGTATTTCCCTTTACGGTTTTAAATTGTAACGATATAATAAAACCTAAAATGGCACAAAGAACACCAAAGGCAATCTTACCTTTAAAATCTTTCATAAACTAGTCCTCCCATGTATCCCTACCCTTTACGGAAATATAACCTTCATACCTCATATCAATTATAACATTTTTAATATTTTGAGTGTAAAGATTTATGAGTATTTCATCCAAAGCTACCATAAGATAAGCAGGGTTTTCCGCTTCTCCCAATAACACTTCCGACCCATCAAAAGTTATTATACGTATATTATTTTTTTCGCTTATATTAATTTCAGAAATCATATCATATACCGTAGTCATATTTATTGCCTTAAGCAAATCCATAACGAGACCCAAATCATCGTCGTTAGTGGCTTGAACCCTTTCGCCCACCTTAAAGTTTTTGAAATTTATACCCGTAATTAATATGTTTTCATTAGCCATATAACTATCGGATGCCTTTAAAACTATGCTTTCCTGATCTATGTATATATAGGACCCCATATACAATATTATGGCATACTCCTCCCGTTCCTCCATTTGTATCATAATGGTATCGGGCAGTTTCCTATATACCTTTACCTCCTTGATGTAGGGATGGGATATTATATTCTGTTTTATTTCTTTTAGATTATATTTAAATATATTTCTATCGATAACTAAATTAGAAATATTAACAATTTCGTCCTCGGTTACATTCGAATTACCTTCCAATACTATGTTTTTTAAATTCATTAAATCCGACTGCAACAAATAATACATACACCAAAGGATAAACATCAGTACAAATAATAAACTTAAGATTCCTGTTTTTATCTTGCGCATCTGTTTCCGCCGGCTTTTAACATAGTTTTTCTCTTCTATCCCCACTGTTTTCCCCTACCTTTACGGCCTGTCCACATATTAGTTTTATTGAGAGCGGCCGGTAGCCGCATCTAATATATTTACATATACTATCTAATTATATCCGCACCTAGCTCGTTTAAAACATCATTTATATTTTCATATCCCCGATCTATGTGCTTTATATTTTCAATAATAGTTTTGCCTTCCGCTGCCAACCCCGCTAATACTAAAGATGCCCCTCCCCTCAGGTCCTGTGCGATTACTGTGGCACCGCTTAATTTTCGAACTCCTTTAACAACCGCTATTCTTCCATCAATCTTTATATTAGCCCCCATCCGTACCAACTCATTTGCATGTTTATAGCGATTTTCAAATATATTTTCCGTAAATATTGTTGTACCGTCACTCAATGACATCAGGGCCATCATTTGTGCCTGCATATCCGTGGGATAACCGGGATAGGGTAAAGTTCTGATAGATTCTATGGCTTTAATTCCCTCGGGTGCTATGAGCCTCAAACTATCATTGTAAATTTGTATTATGCATCCGCATTCTCTGAGTTTATATAATACGGACTGCAGATATTCATGTACAATATTTTTTAATACTATCTCTCCCTTAGTTATTGCCGCCGCTACCAAATATGTACCCGCTACAATTCTGTCGGGTATTATATGATGCTCTACATCATACAATTTTTCTACTCCCTTAATATAAATAGTGGCTGTTCCGGCACCTGAAATTTTAGCACCCATAGCATTCAGGAAATTTTCCAAATCTATGATTTCCGGTTCTTTTGCAGCATTTCTGATAACAGTTACTCCTTTTGCAAACACTGATGCCAACATAATATTTTCCGTAGCACCGACACTTGGAAAATCTAATTGAATATCACAACCTTTTAATTGTTTAGCTTCACAGATTAAAAAACCATGCTCCTCTTTGATTGTTGCTCCCATCTCCCTCAAGGATTTTAAATGCAAATCTATAGGCCTAATTCCGATTTCACAACCGCCGGGGTAACTCGCTTTGACTTTACCATACCTTGATAACATGGCTCCTAAAAAAATAATTGACGATCTCATTTCCCTGACCAGTTCTTCCGGTATTTCATAACTTATCAATTGTTTGGAATCTATAATAATAGTCCTTTTTTCTCTTTTTATTGAACAGCCCAATGATACCAATATTTTTTCCATAATATCTACATCCAATAATTTCGGTATATCATGTACAATATTGATACCACCATTTAATACGGTAGCAGCTAAAATTGGTAATACAGAGTTTTTTGCCCCACCTATTCTGGTTTCCCCATGAATCCTATTTCCACCATTAATAATGAGCCTACTCACTATTACCCCACCTCCAGAACTAATAAATACTCACTTAGATTGCACAATATGCATTAAAGGCAAATATATAAACATAATATGCAAAAAATCTGAAGGTGTGCCAGTCTTATTAATACACCCCGCCGTCACCTTTACGGGGCTTGATATTATCTTTTTATGAATTTAATAACTTATCTATCTCATTATATATACGGTCTGCCGCATCAATAATCGCTCCTTTCTTACTTGCGGTTTCCATAGATTTTAAAACTTCTCTATCATTCAATATTTCTTCAATTTTTTTATTTAATATCTCTCCATTCAATTCATTTTCATTGATAACAAATGCCGCCCCTTTGTCCGCCATAGCATTAGCATTATACTGCTGATGGTCTTCCGCCGTATATGCTTTAGGGATAAGTATGGCGGGCTTGCCAACGGCGGTAACCTCCGCTATAGTGATAGCTCCAGCGCTGCATACAATTAAATCGCAAGCTTTCAGGGCATAGGGCATATCATTGATATAAGATACTATACTGTGATTTTTTAATGAATCCTGTCTTTCTACACTTTTTATAGTTTTTTCATATAATCTCTTGCCCGTGACTAATATAAGTTTAAATTTCAGAGGATTGTATTTATTTAATATATATATT
>DASRMO010000200.1:0-6670 GCA_035647895.1 Clostridia bacterium | reverse complement strand
ATAGGTGGGCGGTGGAGAAGATAATTATCTATCGCCCGTTCTTTTTAATTATTCAATATGGCACTTGCATCATGATAAATGAACGAATGATCGCCTTGCTATCTTCGAATAATCAGTGTGAACAGCGCTTGCAGGGAGACCGGATAAACATCATAATCGCTTGACAGTAAATTATTAACTATTGATTTTCAGAAGTTAATTATATAATATATGATTTAAATATGGAAATATAGGTATTATGTATAATAAGCTTCACGCTACGAACATAGAATTTATTATAGTACGCCCGGCGGGGCGGCAGCTTTAGGGGTGAAATAAATGGCAGAACTTTGGGAATTATTTACTGTGTTTTTTTTTATAGGGACATTTACCTTCGGTGGCGGCTATGCGATGCTTCCGATCATACAAAAAGAGGTCGTTGAAAAAAAGGAATGGGTCACAGATGAAGAGATAATAGATTATTATGCTATCGGCCAGTGTACCCCGGGGGTAATCGCCGTAAATACGGCAACATTTATAGGTTATAAAAGAAAAGGTATCATAGGTGGAATTATTGCGACAATGGGGGTAGTAACGCCGCCTTTGATCACTATAACAATAATAGCAACATTTTTTCAACATTTTGAACATTATGAAATTGTTCAGCATGCTTTTGGAGGCATGAGAATAGGGGTTGTTGCATTAATTGTAAATATAGTATTGGGAATGTTCAAACAAACTGTGAAGGACCGGATGGGATTGGTAATATTTGCATCTGCATTTATATTTATGGCCTTTACTACCTTTTCTCCGATTATTGTAGTAATTATATCGGCATTGTTGGGCATTTTAAAAGCAAAATATGGTGTCAAAACCGAGGATGGGGATGTAAAATGATTTATTTAAAATTGTATTGGGAGTTTTTTAAGATAGGCTTGTTTGCCGTAGGGGGAAGCCTTGCTACTCTGCCATTTATCAGGCAGTTGGTGGGCAAATATGGTTGGATTACCGAACAGCAAATATTAGATATGATAGCAATTTCAGAATCTACTCCGGGCTCCATAGGTGTAAATGTTGCTACATTTGTGGGCAATGTAACGGCAGGGATATTAGGGGGTATAATAGCGACCATGGGGGTCATAACCTCATCTATTGTAATTATAATAATAATCGCGCATTATATCACAAGATTTCATGAGACACAGATCATAAAATCCACCTTTGTCAGTATAAGGCCGGCAGCAACCGGGCTTATTGCGGCAGTGGGTTTTGAAATAGCCAGGATATCATTGTTCAGTATAGGCGATTATACCCCCATATATGAATTATTTTCACAAAAAATATTATCAATTTTAAATATAAAAGCAATTTTATTGTTCAGCGCCATCATATTTTTATTAAGAAAATATAAAAAGCATCCTCTGATTTATTTAGCAGGTGCGGCTGCAGTAGGGATTATATTTAAATTCTAAATTAAAATTGAGATTAGGCGGAAGATATTACAATCCGCATCGCAGATTCTCCTATTTATATTTCTGCGGAGTAAATTAAGATTGCGGACTTGTTTCGCTTTCCTATAGGGACTAGGCAAAAAACGTCGTCGTGGGCATGCGGGTGGTTTGAGGGACAGGATAAGTGTACCATTTTGTATTTTAAATGGGACACTTATCCTGTTTCTTTTATTCTGTATTATTCTTAAGATGCATGATTAAATTATCAACTTATTTTTTATCCGTATAAAATGGGGAAATTAAATATTGTTGACATTTTCAATATAGTTTACTATAATGGAAACAATCAAATAAGAACTCTTATCAAGAGAGGCGGAGGGAAGGGCCCGATGAGACCTCGGCAGCCTTCAGATATATTGATCTGAAAAGGTGCCAACTCCTACTTTAGGTGTAATCAAGCCTAAAGAGAGATGAGAAGGAAAAATGCAGATAAGTAATAATGACCTTTCATCGTAAAATATTATTTTTTGATGAAGGGCTTTTTTTGTATAGTAGGGAGAGAATAAAATGCACATAAGACAACTGTTTGATAAAAAAAAGGTAGTTTTTTCTTTTGAGGTGTTCCCGCCTAAACTCACATCACCTATAGAAACTATATATAACACGCTGGAGGGGCTGCAGGATTTAAACCCGGATTATATCAGTGTTACATATGGTGCGGGCGGTGCCGGAAATAGCAATAGAACCTGTGAGATATCATCGTTGGTCAAAAACAAATATGGGATAGAAGCCTTGGCTCACTTGACAAGTATAAGCTCCACAAAAGAAGAAACCACAAAAATTCTGGAAGATTTAAAAAAAGAGGGAATAGAGAACATATTAGCACTCAGAGGAGATATACCCGAGGGCGGATTTTCACCGGGGGACTTTAGTAATTCTCAGGAACTCATAAGGCATATAAAACAGGTCGGGGATTTCGGGATAGCGGCGGCTTGTTACCCGGAAGGGCATGTAGAGAGTGAAAGCATAGATCATGATATTGAGGTATTAAAATTAAAAGAGGAGGCGGGGGCGGATTATTTAATAACCCAGCTCTTCTTTGATAATGATAAATTTTATGATTTTTTAAATAAAGTAGAACAAAAGGGTATAAAATTGCCTATACAGGCGGGTATAATGCCTGTAACCAATAAAAAACAGATTCAAAAGATTGTCTTACTCTGTGGTGCTACACTTCCGCATAAATTTGTGAGAATAATGGATAGATATGAGTATGATAAGGAAGCCCTGAGGGACGCGGGTATAGCATATGCTCTGGAGCAAATAGTGGATTTGGTATCCACAGGTGTCCGGGGAATTCATCTATATACTATGAACAGCCCCTATGTGGCTAAAAATATAACCGGTAGGCTTGTTTCTATATTAAATTCTGTTAACAATGGAAATTAAATAATGGTTTGACAATGTGAGGCATTGATAGAGGGTGGACACATGGGTCCACCCCTACGTTCCGGAAATTTCGGAATCCGGATACCTTTCCGGCAATATTGTAGGGGCGGACCTGTGTGTCCGCCCGCAGGCCATGTTGTATGGGCAGACCTATATGCCTGTCTATTAGAGGTCAGAAATCGGAAATCGGTGTTCCAGAGTTATAAAAGATCAGGACCGGCGAATTGATATCCGGCTTCTAAGTGGTAGGGGCGGACCTGTGTGTCCGCCCATTAGAGGTCAGAAATCGGAGGCAGGGGTTTTAGAGTTATAAAAGATCAGGACCGGCAAACCGATATCCGACTTCCGGGTGGTAGGGGCGGACCTGTGTGTCCGCCCGAGGAATCTTTACCCGGCATCCTATGAAAATTGAAATAAAGGTCGTGTAATATATGAATAAAATTCCCAGAGATAAAGATGAAGTTTTAAGATATTTAGGGTATAGAAATCAAAATTTAGATAAAATCACCGATGATTTAATCGACGAATGCATGGAAGAGATGAGAAATTTAATCAAAAAAAAACATATACACAGGTTTTTCGACATTTATAGAGAAGATAAGAATATATATCTAAATGAAACAAATTTAGTGCTGACCGGAGATGATATAAAAAATCATTTAAAAGAAAGCGAAAGCTGTGTATTGATGGCGGTAACCTTAGGAAATGATGTGGATTCCAAAATTCGATATTATGAAATGAAAAGTATCACGAAAGCGTTGATATTAGATGCTTGTGCTACCGCAGCAGTAGAAGAAATTTGTGACGAGATATGTGAGGACCTGGAACAGACTGTAAATAAGGAAAATAAAACATTGACATCAAGGTACAGTCCCGGTTATGGGGATCTGTCCATAAGTATACAAAAAGATTTCCTGTCCGTGTTGGGGGCGGAAAAGGCAATAGGCCTTACTGCCAGTTCTCATAGTATTTTGATACCCAGAAAATCAGTCACAGCTATAGTGGGAGTTATGGATATTAAAAATGAGGGCCGATTGTCTCCTGAAGATAATACTTGTTTGAGCTGCAAAAATTATCCGACTTGTATGTTCAGAAGAGAGGGTGGTAGATGTGCAGGTTATAGAAAAACTTAAAAGCGGAATTTTGTTATTTGACGGTGCTATGGGCACGGCGCTTCAGAGCAGGGGTTTGAAATTAGGAGAGCTGCCCGATACTGTAAACATCACTTCCCCTGAAATGGTAATCGGTGTTCATGAAGGCCATGTAAAATGCGGTGTAGATGTCATCACCACCAATGCATTCGGCGCTAATGAGGCTAAACTTAAGGGGACCGGTTTTACCGTAGAAGATGTTATAGATGCAGCGGTGCGGAACGCCAAAAAAGCAATTAATGGCAGAGATGTATATGTGGCCCTGGGTATAGGCCCGATTGGAGAGTTATTAGAACCCATGGGCACATTGAGCTTTGAAAACGCCTATAATATTTTTAAAAGACAAGTTGTACAAGGCGTAAAAAGCGGGGCAGACCTGATATTGATAGAAACCATGATAGATCTATACGAGGCAAAAGCTGCGGTATTAGCGGCCAAAGAAAATTCCGATCTGCCCGTATTTTGTACTATGAGCTTTGAGGAAGGCGGAAGGACTTTTACAGGTTGTAATGTCACATCTATGGTGATGGTGCTCGAGGGGTTGGGTGTAGATGCTCTCGGTGTCAACTGCTCCCTGGGGCCCAAAGAAATAGCACCCATAGTGGAAGACATATTGAGCATAGCCACAATACCTGTTATGGTTCAGGCAAATGCAGGTTTACCCAGTATAGTCGACGGTGAAACCGTCTTTAATATAACACCCGAGGAATTTTCATATTATAAAAAGATGTTTGTAGAAAACGGAGTCAGGATAGTGGGCGGTTGCTGCGGTACCACGGACGAACATATAAAACATCTGGTGGATACCGTGAGAGATATAAAAGTGCAACCCCGGCAAAACAAGGCTTTGAGCGGGGTGTGTACCCCAACCAAGGCAGTAATTATAGATGAAGTCAAGGTGATAGGAGAGAGAATAAATCCCACAGGTAAAAAGCGGTTCAAAGAAGCATTGGTAAAGGGAGATATAGATTATATTTTGAAAGAAGCTATAGACCAGGTTGATGCGGGTGCCCATATTTTAGATGTCAATGTGGGGCTTCCGGAGATAGATGAGGCAAAGACTATAGTCAGAGTGATTAAAGAGATACAATCCATATTGGATGTGCCGCTTCAAATAGATTCTACGGATCCCGAAGTTATAGAACAGGGTTTGAGGATCTACAACGGAAAAGCTATAGTCAATTCGGTAAACGGAGAAACCGGCATTTTGGAGAGCATACTGCCTATAGTTAAAAAATACGGCGCTTCGGTCGTAGGGCTTACTTTAGATGAGAAAGGCATACCCTCAAAAGGGGAGGACAGATTTAAAATAGCGGAGAAGATAGTAAAAAAGGCTAAACAATACGGTATAAATGAGGAGGATATTTATATAGATTGCCTGACATTGACAGCCGCCGCACAACAGGAAGAGGTAAAGGAAACCTTAAAAGCTCTTTCTATGGTGAAGGAAAAGCTGAATGTAAAAACCGTACTGGGGGTATCAAATGTATCCTTCGGATTGCCCAACAGAGACCTCATAAACAGGACATTTTTGGCGGCAAGTTTATTTGCAGGCTTAGACCTGCCTATAATAAACCCCATGGATAAGGATATGATGGACACTATAATGGCTTCCAAGGTTTTGTGGAATGAGGATAAGGGAGCGGCGGATTATTTAGAATACAATAAAAATATATCCGGTGAGCAGATTATCGTAAAAGATAAAAATGATCAAAAAGAAGATAATCTATTTGAGATAATAATAAAGGGGATAAAGGATAAAGCTAAAACGGCTACTGTAAAACTGTTGGAACACAAAGAACCTTTGAGTCTGGTTGATGAGTATATAGTACCTGCATTGGATTTAGTAGGTGAAAAGTATGAAAGAGGGGAAACCTTTTTACCGCAGTTGATACAGTCTGCGGAAACAGTCAAGAATGTATTTGAAATTATAAGGGAAAGATTGAGCAAAGAGGGAAGCGTTCAACTTTCTAACGGCAAAATCGTATTGGCTACCGTAAAAGGCGATATTCACGATATAGGCAAAAACATAGTGAAGGTTTTGTTAGAAAATTATAATTATGAAGTCATAGATCTGGGCAGGGACGTAGCAAAGGAAAAAGTGGTGGAAGCAGCTGTTGAAAATGATGTCAAGCTGATAGGGCTCAGTGCTCTGATGACTACCACAGTAAAAAATATGGAAGAGACAATAAAGGCCCTAAAAGGGCTTGATAAAGATTATGTGGTCATGGTGGGCGGTGCGGTTCTGAATCAGGATTACGCCGATATGATAGATGCGGATTATTATGCCAAGGATGCAAAGGGAGCCGTGACGATAGCGAGAGAGGTATTGGGATAAAAAGAACCACTGTACCTGACACCATGGTTCAAAGGCGGGATTCCTTGCTAACATTCGGAATGGCAAAAAGAACCACTGTACCTGACCCCATGGTCTTTTAGAACCACTGTACCTGACCCCATGGTTTTTTATGAAGAGAGGTAACTTTAATGAATGGATTGGTGTATGAACATGAAAGGGTGGATGATTTACAGATAAATAATTTGAAAATCATACAGAATCCGGGGGGGTTTTGTTTCGGCATAGATGCCGTTTTGTTGGCCAATTCTGTTAAACTGAAGAAAAATGCGAAGATTGTGGAT
>DASRMO010000199.1:0-2236 GCA_035647895.1 Clostridia bacterium | reverse complement strand
GTTAAATTCATTCCGTCAACGATACTATCCACGGTGCCTACCCCTTCACTATTTGATAAAAATATTATCCTTTCAAACACGCCGTCTTTGACTAATTTACCGATGATGTTCTTACTCAATATATTTTCCAAGGAGCGGCCGTGGACCGTGGTGATCAACTTTATCCCCGCCATCATGGCCTCCTCTATGGCTATGCTGTCCTCCGTCCTGCCGATTTCATCCGTGGCAATCACCTGGGGAGACATAGCCCTGATCAGCATTATCATCCCTTCGGCCTTCGGGCAGCAGTCCAATATGTCAGTTCTGGGCCCCAAATTATTCTGCGGTATTCCCTGAAAACAGGCTCCCAATTCGGATCTTTCGTCCACCACGCCGACCTTTAATCCTCTGAAATTCATGTATGGGACACCTTCACTCACCGCGCGGATAATATCCCTCAGCAGAGTGGTCTTCCCGCATTGGGGCGGAGATACCAGCAATGTATTTAAAAACTCTCCTTCAGAGTCGATGATATGGGGCAGCACTTCAGAGGCTATCCCTATTTTTTCTCTGCTTATTCTGATATTCAATCCGCTGAAATCCTTCAATGTCCTTATGCCCCTATCATCCATCAGCACTTTTCCCACTATTCCGATTCTATGGCCTCCGTGGATAGTGATATATCCGTTTTTCAGTTCATCCTCTACGGAGTATATGGAATAGTTGGAAGCAAACTGCAATGTCTTTTCTATGCTTTCTCTGCTTATATAATAACTGTTGACCGGTGTCAAAGAGAGATTACCATTTGTATCGATAAAATAATCTTTCTGCCTTCCAAATACCATAAGAGGCCGGTTTACCCTTAAGCGAATCTCTTCTAATATGATTTTAAAATCATCCGGCAGTTTCTTTATGATATTTCTGACACTTGGGCACAGATATAATTCTAAGTTCGAAATAACGGATAATTCATCCCTACTTCTGTTTATCAAAATTCCTTCTTCAACCACAACATGTCCCTCCTCTATATAATTAATATTTACATAGTTAATCAATTATGCTTATTTTGCAAAAAAATAAAATCCAAGGATTTAATCCCTGGATTTTTGTAGTATTTAATATTATGTTTTTTTCTTCATCTTCAAAATTTTATTATTCATCTTCAAAATTTTATTCTTCGTCCTCAAAATCATCGTCATCGTCATTGTCATAGTCTGCCAGCTCTTCAAAGTCAACTATCTCATGGCATCTCGGGCATACTACGTCCACATCGTCTTCGTACAGCAAATCTTCATCTACGTATACATCCTCATGGCAGTTGGGGCATTCCAGCTCAACAAAATCGACATCATCGTCATCCTCATCATCCCCGTAAAAATCATCATAGGGCTCGTCATCTTCGTAGAGGTCCTCTTCCACATTTGACAAATCCTCATCCATGGCCTCCATATATTCGATGATCTCCTCCGTATCCTCATCTAATTCCACAATTGCATCTGCAAAATCCTCCAGTATATCTATAATACTGATCAAAAGCCTTCCTTCCTTGGCCGTTTCGTCGATATCCAACCCATCGGCTAAACCTTTTAAATAGGCTACTTTTTCATATAAAAATTCCATTTTAAAGACCTCCTTCTTATTTTAACATTTGTATTATTTCCTTATTTTCTAGACATATACTCCCCTGTGCGGGTATCTATCCTGATAATATCGCCTTCATTGACAAACAGAGGAACATGAACCAAGGCTCCCGTTTCAACTTTAGCTATTTTTGTCACATTGCTCGCGGTATCTCCCCTCACCCCGGGCTCCGTTTCGGTTATCTGCAATTCTACAAAATTCGGAGCATCCACTTGAAACGGTTTTCCCTGATAAAATTTGATCATGGCGTTTGTATTTTCTTTTAAATATTGGATAGAATGTTCCACCTCATCGTGTGTCAAGGGAATCTGTTCAAAGGTTTCATTATCCATAAAATAATAGAGTTCACCGTCATTGTATAAATATTGCATTTCCCTTGTCTCGATACGTGCCCTCGGAAATCTGTCGCTGGGGTTGAACGCATCCTCACGGATAGCCCCTGTCTTCAAATTTTTATATTTTGTCCTGACAAAGGCTGCGCCCTTCCCCGGTTTTACATGTTGAAAATCTAAAATAACATAGGGCTCCCCCTCCATTTCAAAGGTTACACCTCTCCTCAACTCTCCCGCTGAAATCATAATATCCCTCCATATTGATATTTTTAATGTTTATATGC
>DASRMO010000198.1:0-2692 GCA_035647895.1 Clostridia bacterium | reverse complement strand
GGGATTAAAAGAAACAATGATTAATCCTGAAACCATCGAAAATATTGGTATTGTTCCATCGTTTCATGCAAATTTAAGAAGATATCAGGAAAATGGCTATTATTGGCTCAACACGATGTGGCAATATGGGTTCGGTGTTTGCTTGGCGGATGATATGGGTTTGGGCAAGACTGTGCAGATGATTGCATTTTTGGAAAACAAAAGGGTAAATGACGGCGGCATGGCTTTGCTTATACTTCCGGCATCATTGATTGGAAATTGGCAGAAAGAGATTGAAAGATTTGCACCGGAAATGCCGTATCAAATACTCCATAAAAGTGATTTAAAGGGTACGGAGACAATTCGGTTCAGAGAAGGAGAATTTTTATATATCACTACTTATGGCATGGCTTTGAGGTTAGAGGAATTAAAAGAAAAGAGGTGGGATTATTTAGTGTTGGATGAAGCACAGGCTATAAAAAATCCCGGAACTAAACAAACAAAGGCAGTCAAGGCAATACCTGCGAAAATGAAAATAGCAATGACGGGAACACCGATTGAAAATCGGTTAAGTGACTTATGGTCATTATTTGATTTTTTGAATCAGGGGCTTCTCGGTACGGCAAAGGAATTTACAAGTTTTACGAAAGAATTAAAAAATAATGCTGCGGGATATGCAAGGCTTCGAAAGATGATTCAACCTTTTATGCTCAGGAGATTAAAAACCGATAAAACTATTATTGCCGATTTGCCGGATAAAATGGAAATGAATGAGTATACCGATTTATCCAAGAAACAAATAGTTCTTTATGAGCAGCTTATCAATCAGATTGAACAAAAATTGATTGAATCCGAAGGAATTGAGCGTAAGGGGCTAATTTTATCGAGTATAATGAAATTTAAACAAATATGTAATCATCCGGATCATTATTTAGGAAGGGAAGAGTATAAACCGAAACAAAGCGGTAAATTTGAGAAATTGGAAGAAATTTGTGAAACAATATATGAAAAAAGGGAAAAGGTGATAGTATTCACCCAATTTAGGGAGATGACCGAGCCGATATCGGATTTTTTAAAGGGGATTTTTAACAGGGAAGGTTTTGTGTTTCATGGCGGCACGCCTGTAAAAAAACGAAACGAAATGGTAAGAGAGTTTAACAGTGATAAGTATATACCATATATGGTTTTGTCATTAAAAGCGGGTGGGGTAGGCCTGAATTTAACTGCGGCAAATCATGTGATTCATTTTGACAGATGGTGGAATCCGGCAGTCGAAGATCAAGCAACCGATAGGGCTTTTCGTATAGGTCAGGCTAAAAATGTTATGGTGCATAAATTTGTAACAAAGGGTACAATTGAGGAAAAAATCAATTCTATTATAGAAGAAAAGCAGAAGTTGTCAAAGGATTTATTAGCATCCGCAGGAGAGAAATGGATAACGGAATACAATAACGAGGAGCTTATGAATATATTTGCATTAGGCGGTGATGCATAGTGGGTTATAGGAGATTTCCAAAACAAGAATCAGTGGAAGAGAAAAAAGAAAGAGCAAATAAATCCTTAGCTAAATTAAGGAAAAAGAATCCAGACATTGAACCTATAATTATAGAAGGCAGGACATTGGCCAAAAACTGGTGGGGTAAGGCCTGGAATTTAAACCTTGAAGGTTATGCAGACTATGAAAATAGAATTGGTAGGGGAAAAAGCTATGTCCGAAATAATATGGTTTTAGATTTAAAGATAACAAAAGGGAAAGTGTCAGCTACGGTACAGGGCAGCAGGGCAAAACCTTACGACGTGGAGGTTGTAATTGATTCTTTAGAAGACGAAAAGTGGGAGCATATTATTACATTATGTAACCATCGTATTGATTCGTTAGAACAATTAATTGAAGGTAAATTCCCGGAAGAATTGGAGGTTTTGTTTAAAGGAAAAGGATATGGTCTATTTCCATCCCCTAAAGAAATTCATTTTGATTGCAGCTGCCCCGATTGGGCAAGCATGTGCAAGCACGTGGCAGCCGTGTTATATGGGATAGGAACAAGATTAGACGCCGACCCGATGCTTTTTTTCGAACTCAGAGATATAGACAGCAAGGAGCTGGTTAAAAAATCAGTGGAGCAAAAGCTTGAAAGCATGCTTAAAAATGCCGGCAAGAAGAGTAAAAGAGAAATTGCGGGAAAAGACATAGCAGATATATTTGGGCTTTAAACGGGGAACATAAAAGGGGACAAGGGAACATAAGGAAATAGAGAATTCCCTAAAAAACCACTGAACCTGACCCCATGGTCTTTTTGTCACACTTCAATCATTTATAAACATTTATCTTCCCATTATCATTTAACTGCTTTATTACAATAGCTATTATAGGCGCAATTATAAATCCCATAAACCCGAATAGCTTAAATCCCACAAACATGGCAACAATTGTGGCCAGGGAATTTAGTCCTATCTGTTTTCCTATAATCCTCGGTTCCAAAGAACTCCTCAGGATATATGCTATGATATATATGACCAGCAATCCTATCCCTATAAGCCGTTGTCCTATTACAATTTCATAAATTCCCCAAGGGATCAGTATTCCGCCGATACCTATCAAGGGTAAAACATCCAAAATCGCAATAAATGCGGATATGGCTATAGGATGATCAATGCCCAGTATTACAAACCCCAAACTCATTTCTATAAAAGCAATAAACGATAATATAACATA
>DASRMO010000197.1:0-3295 GCA_035647895.1 Clostridia bacterium | reverse complement strand
CTATATCCATGGTCATATTAAAGTTTAAAAGAACTCCTCAAGGAAACTATCCTATTAAAGACTAAATTATCATCCTTATTATGTTTCGGATCTACATTGAAATAACCGTGCCTAAAGAATTGAAATTTTTCGTGTGCTTTCACATCTTTCATGTTTTCCTCGATAAAACCGTGAAGCACTTCTAAGGAATTAGGATTGATCTGTTCTAAAAAATGTTTGCCCTCTTCCGCTTCTTCATCTAATATTAACGGTTCATATAATCTGAACTCCGCAGGTATGCAATTGTTTGCATCTACCCAATGGATGGTGCCTTTTACCTTTCTTCCCGTAAAACCTGTTCCGCTTTTTGTTTCGATGTCATAGGTACAGTGTAACTCTACTACATTCCCGTCTTCATCTTTTATCATATCATTGCATTTGATAAAATAAGCATTTTTTAGACGGACTTCGTTGCCCGGGAACAATCTAAAATATTTTTTAGGAGGATTCTCCATAAAATCTTCTTGTTCGATATATATTTCACGTGAAAACGGAATTTTTCGCATTCCCATAGAAGGATCGTCCGGGTTGTTTTCCGCATCCAGCATTTCGGTCTGCCCCTCCGGGTAGTTAGTGATGATTACCTTAAGCGGCTTCAAAATAGCCATGGTTCTGGGTGCTGTTTCGTTTAAATCTGCCCGAATAAAATATTCCAGCATCTGCTCATCTACAACACTCTGATTTTTAGCTACTCCGATCTCCCTACAAAAGTTGCGAATGGCTTTGGAAGTATATCCTTTTCTCCTCAATCCCGAAATAGTCGGCATACGCGGATCATCCCAACCGTCAACTATCCCTTCATCTACAAATTGTTTTAATTTCCGCTTGCTCATAACCGTGTTGGTCATATTCAGCCTTGCAAATTCTATCTGCTGAGGTACGGATTCCATTTCACATTCTCTGACAAACCAATCATATAATGGCCTGTGATCCTCAAATTCCATCGTACATATGGAATGTGTTATTTTTTCGATAGCATCCTCAAGCGGGTGTGCATAATCGTACATCGGATAAATACACCATCTGTCCCCCGTATTATGATGGCTCTCGTGCAATATGCGATAAATCACGGGATCTCTCATGTTTATATTAGGCGAGGCCATATCTATCTTCGCTCTGAGTACTCTCGTCCCGTCTTCAAACTCGCCTTTTCCCATTCTCTCAAATAAATCAAGATTTTCCTCTATGGTTCTGTCTCTGTATGGGCTCTTTTTCCCCGGTTCTGTCAAAGTGCCCCTGTATTCTCGAATCTCTTCCGCCGATAGATCATCAACATATGCCAGCCCCTTTTTTATCAAAAGTACGGCACGATCATACATCTCTTGAAAATAGTCGGAAGCAAAATACAATGCCTCCCACTGAAAACCCAGCCACCGCACATCTTCCTTGATGGATTCCACATATTCGGTCTCTTCCTTAGTCGGATTTGTATCATCAAAACGCAAATACGTTTTTCCGTTAAATTCATCTGCCAGTTCAAAATTTAAAACTATAGATTTTGCATGCCCTATGTGTAAATATCCATTCGGTTCCGGCGGAAAACGTGTGATGATTTCACTATGCTTCCCCGAATCCAAATCCTGTATGATTATATTCCTTATAAAATTTGAAATAGCAGGTTTATTTCCCATTATGATCCCCTTCCTCTATGTTCCTTGATGTGTTTGTATTCTGTATCAAATATATCATAAAATTATTAAATTTACTACGTATAGTATGCAAAATAGCTTTATTAATATGCATGTGCGGTTTTTTGAGTTAAAATAATATCTTCAAACCTCCTTGAGAACCCGCAAAGACAGGCTCGATATATAGATGGGTGAACACATGGGTTCACCCCTACACTTGACCAGATGATATTGTACTGTAAGGACGAGTAAAGCGACAGCTGCAGGCGAACCAAGCATGTATCAACAAGATGATATTGTACTGCAAAGACAGACCTATGTGTCTAACCTTAAAACGAACGATTTTTCCTGTGTCCTTCTTTTATATTAAATAAAGAATATTTTATAAAATAAGGTACAACATATGTATAAATGTTTAAACCAAAAATCTAATTTAGGGGCCGGAGGCCGGAAAGCCCATTTTACGTTTCCACTTCCCGCCTCTCATATATGAAAGGAATGTATGAATATGCCACAATATTATTCACCGGACAAAGGTTTTACTAAAGAACCGGAGTCCTATTGGCTCGCCTCCACAGACACCACCAACTATCCGGCCCTGGAAGAAGATATAACAGTAGATGTCGCTATTATAGGCGGAGGCATAACGGGAATCACCACAGGTTATTTACTAAAAAAAGCAGGTTTGAAAGTTGCTATCATAGAAGCAGATCGGATTGCCCAAGGTACATCAGGCCATACAACAGCTAAAATTACCTCTCAACACGGTTTAATTTATGATAAAATAGCTACACAAATCGGCATGAAAAAAGCCAAGCGGTATGCCCAATCTAACGAAAAGGCCATAAAGCTTATCGCCGGAATCATAGAAAAATTTAATATTGATTGTGATTTCAAATGGCAGGATGCCTATGTATATACCCAATCGGACAATTATGTAGAGAAGATTAAAAAAGAAGTGGAAATAACCCAATGTCTGGGAATCAAGGCTTCTTATGTCACAGATTTGCCATTGCCCTTTTCAATAAAGGCTGCGATAAAGTTTGAAGAACAAGCCAAATTCCATCCGCGCAAGTATTTATTAAAAGTGGCACAATACATCGACGGGGACGGCAATTATATTTTTGAAAATACTAATGCCGTTGGAATCGAGGAAGGAGAACGATGCTCGGTGATTGCGGAAAACGGTAAGAAAATCACCGCATCTAAAATTGTGATAGCATCCCTTTTCCCCTTTTCCAATTTTAGAGGGCTATATTTCTCCAGAATTTTTCAAGAGAAATCCTATATTATAGCTATCAAAGCAAAGTCAAAATTCCCCGACGGGATGTACATAAGCGCGGAAAAACCTACTCGTTCCCTGCGTTCTCATCCTATTGGTGACGAAGAAATAATATTGGTAGCGGGAGAACACCATAAAACAGGCCACGGTAAAAATGAAAATACGTATTATAAGAATCTGATTAATTTTGCGGATAAAAATTTTGGTATTGAAGAAATTTTATACAGATGGTCTGCACAGGATTGCACAACCATGGATAATATCCCCTACATAGGAAATATAACCCCCAATCATCCCAATATTTATGTAGCTACGGGATTTAAAAAATGGGGGATGACTACTGGCG
>DASRMO010000196.1:0-2905 GCA_035647895.1 Clostridia bacterium | reverse complement strand
GATGTAAAAACATAGAAATCAAAAAACACAGAAATAATTGACATACAAATTAAAATATGATATATATAAAAATAGTTAGCACTCAACTTTGTTGAGTGCTAATAGAATTAAAAAAGACTACGAGTTCAGGTTTACAGGGGTTTATTCACTCAAAACAAGTAAATTTTTCAAGCCTGGCCTCACTTGAAAGGAGAGATTTATCTTGGCAGTAAAAGAATTTAAAGCGGAATCTAAAAGGTTGTTGGATTTAGTGATCAATTCAATTTACACCCATAAAGAAATATTTTTAAGGGAGTTAATTTCAAATGCCAGCGATGCTATAGATAAAATATATTACAGGGCATTGACTGACGAGAATTTACAATTTAATAAAGATGACTACTATATAAAAATTTCCGCTGATTATGATAACAGGACATTGAAAATTATCGATACGGGTATAGGAATGACCAAGGAGGAGTTAGAGGATAATTTAGGAATCATAGCGAAGAGCGGGACATTAGCATTTAAAGAGGAAATAGAAATAGAAGACGGTTATGATATAATAGGGCAATTTGGCGTCGGTTTTTATTCTGCATTCATGGTAGCGGATGTAGTCACTGTGATAAGTAAATCCTTGGATAGTGAGCAGGGGTATAAATGGGAATCCGAGGGGATTGATGGATATACTATTGAAGAGTGGGACAAGGATACCGTAGGCACGGAAATCATTTTAAAAATTAAAGAAAGTAATGAAGATGAAGATTATGATGAATTTTTAAGGGAATACAGACTGGAAGCCATTATAAAAAAATATTCCGATTTTATCAGGTATCCTATAAAAATGGATATCACTAAATCGAAATTAAAAGAAGGCACAGAAGACGAATATGAAAATTATACGGAAGAAGATATAATCAATAGCATGGTACCTATTTGGAGAAAGAATAAGAATGAGCTTACGGAAGAAGATTATACCAACTTTTATTTTGAAAAGAGATACGGTTTTGATGAACCGATCAAACATATTCATATAAGTGCCGACGGTGCTGTGAGATACAATGCGATTTTATTTATTCCGGGGCAAATTCCTTTTAATTATTATACGGTAGAGTACGAAAAAGGGTTAGAATTATATTCCAACAGTGTACTTATTATGAATAAATGCCCGGATTTAATTCCGGATTATTTTAGTTTTGTAAAAGGAATGGTAGATTCGGAAGACCTGTCTTTAAATATTTCCAGAGAAATGCTGCAGCATGACAGACAGCTCAAATTGATTGCAAAAAATATTAAAAATAGAATTAAAAGTGAATTACTAAATTTATTAAATACGGATAGGGAGAAATACGAACAATTTTATAATTCCTTTGGCAGACAGTTAAAATATGGAATATATAGGGACTATGGAAGCAATAAAGAGATACTGCAAGATTTATTGATGTTCTATTCTTCAAAAGAAAAGAAAATGGTAACCTTAGATGAATATATTCTGAAGATGAAAGAGGAACAAAAATATATATATTATGCTACGGGCGAGTCTAACGAAAAAATAGCCGTCTTGCCACAAACGGAATTACTGTCGGACAAAGAGTTTGAAATCCTTTATTTAACGGATGATGTCGATGAATTTGCATTAAAGATATTGGAGTCCTATAAGGAAAAAGAATTCAAATCGGTATCTAGCAAGGATTTGGGTATTGAAGACATAAAAGATGAAGATAAAGAAGATGCTGAAGAAAAGATCAATAAAGAATTATTTGAAGAAATGAAAATCATATTATCCGATGACGTAAAAGATGTGAGGGCTTCCAAGAGATTAAAATCCCATCCCGTATGTTTGATAAATGAAGGTGAAATTTCAATTGAGATGGAAAAGGTATTGAAGGCAATGCCGGATAATCATGATCTTGCAGCAGAAAAAGTACTTGAGGTAAATGAGGGGCATGATGTGTTTAAGGCATTGAAAGAGGCATATGAGAGTGATGAGGAAAAATTTACTCTATTCACCAAATTGCTCTATAATCAAGCTCTGCTTATCGAGGGATTATCGGTGAACAATCCCGTAGAATTCAGCAATGATATCTGTAAATTGATGATTTAATGAGGTTTTTATAACAATCAATTATAAAGATATAATTTTCACATGGGGGCGAAAAAATGTTTGACTGTCACATTCACACGAATTTTTCTTCGGATGCTACAATGGATATAAAAGATGCGATCAGGGTTTCGGAAAAGTTGGGCCTCGGCCTTATAATAACCGACCATATGGATTATAAACATCATGTACCCGGCGAATTCATATTTGACCCTGACGAATATTTTAGCGAATACCAAGCATATAGGAACGAAAGGCTTCTCCTCGGTGTCGAAATAGGTTTTAGGGATGATTCCCTCGAAGAGATCGAGGAACTCAAGAATAATTATCCCTTTGATTTTATTATAGGTGCTATTCATGTTGTTAACGGGATGGATATTTACTATAAGGATTTTTATGAAGGAAAGAGCAAGAAGCAGGCCTATGAAGAGTATTTAAATAATATGCTAATGTTGGTCAAACATCACGATTTTTTTGATTCTTTAGCACATATGGATTATATAACAAGATATTCGGTATATGAGGATAGGGGGCTCTATTATAGGGATTTTCCCGATTTAATAGATGAGATTCTAAGGGAACTTTCCGATGCCGATAAAGCGTTGGAAATAAATACAAGATGGATTCATGACAAAAGCACCGTAAACAATTTTATCGAAATTCTCAAGAGGTTTAAGGAGCTCGGAGGGAAATATACTACTATAGGCTCTGATGCTCATAGGCCGGAAGACATAGGTGTAAATTTTGGAATAGCTGAAGAAATTGTCCGTGTATGTGATTTAAAACCCGTATATTATAAAGAAAGAAAACCTTATTGTATAAATA
>DASRMO010000195.1:0-4011 GCA_035647895.1 Clostridia bacterium | reverse complement strand
GAGCTATTTGTTGATTGAAGAGTACAATTTTATTCAAAATTTTGAAATCTTTCAATTATAACAAAAACTCCTAGATTATCACTGGGGGTTTTTTTTATACCATACAACAATAAATAGCATAGGAGGAAATATAATGGGTTTAACTGTTGGTATTGTAGGCGGTACAGGTGCTGTAGGAACAAAAATGATTGAAATACTTAAGGAAAAGAACTTGAATATAACAAAATTAAGGCTCTTTGCATCGGAAAGAACCGTAGGGCAAAAAGTGTTATTTAACAACGAAGAGGTAACAGTAGAGCTGTTGACAAAAGAGGTCATGAAAGAAAAATTTGATTATTTATTATTTGCTGCAGGTGGAACCATATCCGCGGAATTTGCTCCGATAGCGGCTGATGCAGGAAATATTGTTATAGATAATTCTTCTCATTGGAGAATGACAGAGGGAATACCACTGGTTATACCCGAGGTTAACGGAAATATTCTGAGGGGATACAGGGGGATCATATCTAATCCGAATTGTTCTACAACCCAAATGGTAATGGTACTCGCACCGCTTCATAGAAGGTATGGCATTAAACGGGTTGTTGTGTCTACTTATCAAGCCGTATCCGGAAGTGGGCATGAGGCGATTAACGAGCTTGAAAAGCAACTATTGGATAAAAATTATCCAAATAAAGTGTATACAAAAAAGATTGCAGGAAATTGTATTCCGCATATAGATACATTTAATGAAAATGGATATACAAAGGAAGAACTTAAAATGGTGTACGAGACACATAAAATATTGGATGATAATACTATAAAAGTAAATCCGACTGCTGTAAGGGTACCGGTAGTTTATAGTCATAGCGAATCTATATTTTTAGAATTTAATGAAGAACCGGATGTAGATGAGGTGCGGCAAATACTGGGAGAAGCAGAAGGCATAATTGTGGATGATAATCCCGCAGAAAATAAATATCCCACTCCGCTGGAGGCAGCAGATACCGATCATACTTATGTGGGAAGAATTCGTAAAGATTTGTTTAATCCAAAAGCTTTGTCTTTATGGGTAGTAGCGGATAATCTTCGAAAGGGGGCTGCTACTAATGCAATTCAAATTATAGAGACTATCGAAAATTTTAAATAAAGGGGGAAAAATTCATGTTTAATGGTTCGGGAGTAGCGGTTGTAACACCGTTCAGTAATGGAAATATTGATTTTGAAAGTTTTGAAAGGTTAATTGACTTTCATTTGGAGAATGATACTCAAGCTTTGATAGTGTTGGGAACAACAGGAGAAGTATCTACACAAACAGATGATGAAGAAGTGCAACTTATTAATACGGCAATCAAGAGAGTAGACGGCAAAATTCCCGTAATAATCGGTACCGGGTCAAATTGTACCGATTCGGCCATATATTATATTCAAAAAGCAGAGAGCCTGGGAGCAGATGGGGCATTGGTGGTCACTCCGTATTATAACAAGGCAACTCAGAATGGCCTGATAGCGCATTATACCCATATTGCCAATTCTACAACTTTACCTGTAATTTTATACAATGTTCCGGGGAGGACGGGAACAAATTTAGAGGCAAAAACTGTTGCTGCTTTAAGTCAGGTGGATAATATTGTAGGTGTAAAGGAAGCCAGCGGCAATATAAGTCAAGTATTAGAAATCAAGAGATTGGTATCAGATGATTTTAAAATTTATTCGGGAAACGATGATCAGATTATTCCTATCTATGCATGTGGAGGGCACGGAGTTATTTCCGTATGTGCTAATGCTATTCCAAGACAAACACAGCAGATGTGTAAGGCATTTATGGATGGCGATGTTAAGGAAGCCCTGAGATTGCAGCTTTTATATAAACATTTTATAAATCTTCTGTTTTGTGAAGTAAATCCGATACCGATAAAAGCGGCTCTGGGTGCTATGGGATATATTAAGGACGAATTGAGGCTTCCGTTGACATCCATGGAAGAATCTAACAAAAGTAAACTACTGGATGAGATGGAAAGGTTAGGTATCCTATAAGCATATGGAGGAGGATTTATGAGATGAATTTATTAATTTGTGGGATAGACGGGCGTATGGGGAAATTGATAGAGGAGTTGGCTTCTAGAGATTCATACTGGCAAAAAATTGACGGAATGGATTTAGGAACACCTGATGAGTCCCTAACGGATAATTATGATGTGGTAGTGGATTTTTCACATCCGTCCGCATTGGACAGATTGCTGGATTTTTGTATAAGTAAAAACATACCTTTGGTAATTGGTACAACAGGATATAGTGAGGAGCAGCTAGAACAGATATGGGATGCCTCCGATAAGATTCCGATACTAAAGGCAACAAATATGTCTTTGGGTATGAATATAGTATTTCTTTTCGTGGAACAGATTGCAGCGATATTGGGGAACATGTTCGATATTGAAATTATAGAACGGCATCACAACCGTAAAAAGGATGCTCCGTCAGGAAGCGCTAAATATATTGTGGAGTCTATAGAAAAGGGGTTAGGTGAAGTTAGGAAACATCAATACGGCAGGTCGGGGGAATGTCCGAGGGAAAAGGGAGAGATTGGGATACATGCAATCAGGGGAGGCAATATAGTAGGTTATCATGAGGCAAATTTTATCAATGATTTGGAAACTGTCAAGATAGCACATGAAGGTCATGACAGGTTGGTATTTGCACAGGGGGCATTAGAATCGGCAAGATTTGTTATGGACAAAGAACCCGGCCTGTATACAATGAAGGATGTATTGAGCCTTTAATTATACGATTGTCCACAATTCTAAATCAACAAATTTAATCCGAAAAAGGCTTACATAGGGCGGGGTTTATTATTAAAGGATGGCAAGGATTGAGTCCGATTTCGGATTGAAAGAAATGTACGGGGAACTATAATAGTTTCCCGTATATTTTATTTAATAAAGAAATCTGAGCAGGTATAGTTGCAAATAGAAACGGATATTTGTATTATTCCGTACTTTAAATGAGACAAAATTTCAAATGAGACGAATGCCCTATCGGATTGTATGAAAAAGTATCTTTCGCATTTTGTCGCCCTAGGCGTAGCGAAGGGTCTGTATTTTTGTGAAAAAATTCAGGTCAATATAGTTGCAAACAAGAGGATTAAATGATATAATTTCACTGAACATACATTAGTTTTTAAAATATATAAATAAGGTGAGGGTATAGCTCAGCTGGCAGAGCGCTACGTTGACATCGTAGAGGTCATTGGTTCAAGTCCAATTATCCTCACCAAATCATTAACCTTTGACTAGAGTAATTAGGTATAATTGCTGTGAGCAATGTGTTGGGAAAGGGCAACTATGAAATATAAAGCACAAGAAAAATTGGACTAAATCTAACTTATGGGGGTCAATTTTGGAGAGAGCATAAAGATGGCGAAGTTTAGGTCGAGAAGACCTATATACTTCGCTATTTTATGTCAAAAAAACAGAAAAGAAAAATGGGAACAATCTCATCTGTAATAGCAATAAAAGCTTTACTCGAATTAATACCTTATGATATAATCACACTAAAGGACCCGCATAGATAACTAAAATGTGGGTATGGAGGTGCAAAATGAACAAAACAAATCTTTACAAGAATTTTGAAAAGAATGGCGGTATATTAAGAACCTACCAACTTAATGAACTAGGATTTTATAGTAGGCAAATAAATAAATTAATAGAAGATGGTAATATTACAAGGATAAAAAGGGGAGTTTATGAGCTTACAGACAATATATACCCTGAAGAAGTTTTAATAGCCAGGCTATTTCCTAATGCAGTAATTTTTCTAGAATCTGCTTTGATGATATATGGTTATACTGATAGGATACCCTTATCATGGCAAATAGCTGTAGACAGAAATAGTGAAAAAGGACAGTATAAAATAGATTATCCATTAATAGATGTATTTTATATGGAACCAAGACTTTTAAATGTAGGAGTAGATATAAATCAAATAGAAAATGTGGATGTTAAAATATTCAATAGGGATCGGACTATATGTGAT
>DASRMO010000194.1:0-2402 GCA_035647895.1 Clostridia bacterium | reverse complement strand
AGCATTATTCAGTCCCAAGGCCGTATCCGTTGCCTTGTCGATATCGTTGAATGATGTGTACATCCTTTGCGCTGTTACGGAAATTTCATTGAGTAGTGTCGGAAGGCCTGAAATCCCCTCGGATAGATTGTCCATTGCCCGTTTAGAGTCCTCGGCCGACACACCTAACCCTTGTAAAACTTTCGGAAACTTGTTAAGTGTATCAAACCGGCTTATTGCTGCGTCCATAGAGGAGGCCAAGGTCCTGAAGGCGGCCTTCCCAATCTCGACCAAGCCCAGAGATGTTGCAAATGTCTTTATACTTCCTGCTGCCCCTTTAGACTCTTTGCCGACCCGTTTGATACCTTCCTCTGCTTCTCCTGCTCCCTGGCCGGCCCTGTGGCCCGCGGATTCGAGATTTTCTAAGCTGGTTGATGCAACCTCTACCTGCTTTCCATCCACATCAATAATTATTCTAATTGTTCCGTCTGCTGCCATATTTCTCACCTGCCTTTTTTGCGCATAAAAAAGACACCTCATTCGAGATGTCTAAATTGCCTATATTTAACTATTTAATTAATATTCAGTATCAAGGTATCAAGGTATCAATTCTTTTATACTTACTTAGTATGTCACTGCTTATACTATTTTTCTTTTCATTAAACGATTTCATGCTCTCTTTTGGCTCTAGTGCCATTTCTTTAAACTCTTCATAAAAAGTATACATGTCTAACAATTCATCGTAAGCCTTTTCGTAATTAGGTGGCGGATTGTTTAATTCTGAAACTTTGTTTTTAATCTTTTCGGTCTCATTTCTTATTTCATCTAATTTCCCTGTTCCTTCATAATATGTCTGCAATGAATAGATGTTTGTTGAAAAATCATTTGACAGATTTCCAGCTGCATTTATTGGAAAGTATTCTTCTATTACCTCTTTATCAAATCCCATATGATCCATCATACTATTTACCGGAATTGCAGCCCTATTTTCTATGCTAAAACTCCATATACGAGAATATTGATTTAATAGCTCCTCAATATCAACAGCACCTTCTAACATTTCATTAGCAACGCTTTGTAGTTTTTCTCCATATCCTATCTTATCCATACCGCATCCTGTTAAAACAAATATAAATATTAATAACAATATCAGTATCTTTTTCATATTATTCCCTCCCTTTTTTGTACATTTTATCACAAAACAGGAAGGTTATTCAAATATATCCTCCAGAGCATAAATTTTCTGCAATCGCCTCATGCTTTCTTTGTATTCCTGCGATTCGTGTTTCGAGGGTTTCCATACCCGGATCTGAATAATTCTTTGCATAATCGTATTAGACGGCAATCCGTTCAATAACGCCTTAAATTCGTGCCAGTGCATTTTACCCTGTTCTTGAAATAAATTGATATTATAAGCCTGCATGAAACTTGAATAAATATATTCTGCGTCCTGTTCGATATCAAGAACCGGATCACTGTCCTCTTCCTCCATCTGCGGCATAGGATTGCCTTTCAAATCATATTGAATTGCTTGCCGTGTTTCAATCTTGATAAAATTCTCATGTATATAATTCCATAGCTCGATTAAATTCTCTTTCGGCGGCTCATCTAACAACAATTCCAGGCATATTTCCGCTTTTTCATGATCCCTCAACTCATCATCTTTGAGGATATCAAATATATCTAGCACTAGGTCAAAAGCTAAATTTATATTATATTCCTTATCCTCATATTCAAAAGAGGTGATTAACAAGTCATTTAATCGCATATAATCACCTAATTCTTTTTATCTTTTTTAGTCAAATATTCCTTTTTCTTAGCCTCTACCCTCTCTGTCCTCTCTGTTTCCTGCTGTTCAATTCTCTCTGCGATTGCAATACCCAGGGGTTCAAGTGCCTCTTCCAGTGCCAGCACATCCGGATATTTCTCGTATATCTTTCGAAATATGCCGTCACCAAAGATAATGTCATACTGTGCCGCTATAAATTCTTTATTCAGATCTAATGCGGCGTCTACGTTTTTCACATCCATATCTTTAATACTTTCTGCTGTAATATCCTCCGGAAAATGTATATATTTCGCTTTTTCCTGTGCTTCCTTCAATTTCTTTTGTGCAATCTCTTCAATATCAAAAAACCTTCTAAGATTTTCGATTGAACT
Source organism: Clostridia bacterium (assembly GCA_035647895.1). Lineage (GTDB taxonomy): Bacteria > Bacillota > Clostridia > Peptostreptococcales > Natronincolaceae > JAAZJW01. The sequence continues at coordinate 263 of DASRMO010000194.1, read as the reverse complement.
ATCAAAAAACAGTTCCAGGTCTCCAATCTTTACGGGGAAACCCGTCCTTTTTATATCAATTTTTACAGTCAAATTAATCTCTCCTTACATATAAAAAATAAAGAGAGGCATAAATGCCCCTCTTTTTATGCTGCCAAAGTAGTAACTGTTATGGCGTTGGATCTAGCAGACTCTTTGCCGTCCTTAACTGCCGTAACATGGAATGTGTAATATGTGTCTGCGGTTAGTCCCGTGATTGTCTCCTCATTTATATTGGCCGTTTT
>DASRMO010000193.1:0-7474 GCA_035647895.1 Clostridia bacterium | reverse complement strand
AGGCAATATTATTTCTCATCTCTTCAATATAAGGTGCCATTTTAGGCATTTGGGCGATGATAATGGTATCCAGATTGTTGATGATATATCCCTTTGAATTTATTAATGCGCCGACCTCACGCAAAAGCTCCAGACTGTTTGCATCCTTATATTTTTTATCCGTATCCGGAAAATACCTGCCTATATCTCCTAAGGCTGCCGCACCCAGTACAGAATCCTTAATAGCATGTAATAAAACATCCCCGTCCGAATGGCCTAATAATCCCTTTTCGTAAGGTATATTTACACCGCCGATTATTAATTTTCTGCCTTCTATCAATCTATGTACATCATATCCTATTCCTACTTTCATCTTTAAGTATTCTCCCTTTTCTTTAAAATTCCTTCACCAAGTATTAAATCCTCCGGTGTTGTAATCTTTATATTCTCATAACTTCCTTCTATAATCTTTACGGTATGGCCTGATCTTTCAATGAGCATAGCATCGTCGGTGACCTTCATATCGCTAATCCGCAGTTTTTCATAGGCCTCCAAAAGCAGCTCGTATCTGAAGGTTTGCGGTGTTTGCACCGCCCATAATGCATCCCTGTCCGGGGTATAATCCACCTCCATATCTTTGTTAACCACTTTGATTGTATCCTTTACCCTCACAGCAACAACACATGCACCTAAATCCTTTGCCGTTTCTATGCTTTTTTCTATGATACTGTCCGTAATAAACGGCCTTATACCATCATGGATTAAAACTATATCACAATTTATATTCACTGCCTTCAGTCCATTATAGACGGAATCCTCACGTTCTGCCCCACCTTCTACTATTTTAACAACCTTCTTAAAATTATATTTATATATGATATCTTTTTCAGCTAAGGCTGTTTCGCCCTCACCCACCACTAAAATTATTTCGTCTATCAGGCTCATATTTTCAAAAACCTCTATAGTGTGAGCAACTATAGGTTTATCACCTAAAGGTATGTATTGTTTATTATAGCCTTTCCCCATACGTTTTCCCTTGCCCGCCGCCGCAATAATAACACTGATTTTCAAAATCTCACCTTCTTTTCTTATTTATATATTATACACTTTTCCGATATATAGATAAACAATGATAATGTGATTTTATCGGGAAATAGATAAACAAGGGCAAAACAAAAATGAGATGCACTATTAAAAAAATCCCCCGCTGTTTAGCAGGGGGGTTTTTAAAATTTAGTTCATTGTATCGGGGAATTCATAACTACATGTATTTTTATTAAATATCTATATATTATACCGGTATAAATCCGTAATATGATTATGCGGTTCTATCAACCATTGCCTTGGGCTTTGCAAAAATCATACGGCCTGCGGCTGTCTGTAAAACACTCGTCACTAACACATCTATCGTTTGACCTATGTACCTCTTGCCGCCTTCCACAACAATCATAGTGCCATCATCCAAGTAGGCCAAGCCCTGGCCTGTTTCTTTTCCATCCTTCACTACCTGCACGAGCATCTCCTCTCCGGGTAATACAACAGGCTTAACAGCATTAGCCAATTCGTTTATATTGAGCACCGGCACACCCTGAAACTCAGCTACCTTATTCAAATTATAATCATTGGTTACAACTTTGCCGTCTAACACCTGTGCAAGCTTTAACAACTTGGAATCTACCTCTCCAATATCTGAGAAATCCTTTTCATATATCTTCACTTCAATATCCAATTCTTTTTGAATCGTATTTAAAATATCAAGTCCCCTTCTGCCACGGTTGCGCTTTAACACATCTGAAGAATCCGCTATATGCCTGAGTTCTTCTAATACAAAACCCGGGATTATTAAAGGGCCTTCCATAAATCCCGTTCTGCAAATATCGGCAATACGCCCATCTATAATAACACTGGTATCTAAAATCTTAGCAGAATACTGACTGTCTTTTTTACTGCCGCGTTCTCTCAATATGCCCTTTTTAAAAGCATCCTGTGCACTCGGCAATTCTCCTCTTTTCTTTGTCGCAATCTTGATTCCGAGATAACTCATAAATATATAAATTAAAACAGATAAAATAGATCCAAGTAACGGGAACGGCATAATATTAGTAATTAAATTTGTAACTAAATAAGAAATTATGAGTCCTATTATCAGTCCCACCGATCCCAAAACAATATCCACAGTAGGCACCTTGGAGATCTCCATTTCTATCCTATTAGCGGCCTCCCTGCTTTGATTGATCAACCAAGGCGATAATATAAATAACATGATTCCACTTATCAATGATGAAATTATGATCCCCATTGCATAGTTCCCGGGGTTATCTATAATATTGGTTATATACATCCCGTCTATAATATACATATACAGCGCAGCACCTGATACGGCTCCAAAAGTTGTTAAAATTCCTCGAACAATTTTATTTATCATTTAAATTCACCTCCTATCCTTCCATTATGCCCAGATTTTTTGTTTTAAAACCTATTTACAGGTTTCTTTATTTTAATCAGGTTGGAGAAAAATATCCAGATACAATCTTATAAAACTGCATCTGGCATAGTTGGTTCAACCTGTTTTAAAATAACTTCTTCAATAAGGTCTACTGCTTCCTCTTCGGATATTTCAGCTACAAGTACGATTTCACTTATTAAAATTTGTCTCGCATTGCTCAACATTTTTCTTTCCCCCGTAGATAGACCTTTTTCTTTATCCCTTAATGTCAAATTCCTTACTACCTCTGCTATTTCATAAATATCTCCGGTTTTAATTAATTCCATATTAGCTCTATATCTGCGGTTCCAATTTTTATGCATTTTAGTTGTCTCCGAAGCTAATACATCCAATACATTTTTGATCTCTTTAAAATCAATAACTTTTCTAATCCCTATTTCTTCCATCTGATCCAAAGGAATCATTACCTGCATATCACCTATAGGCATTTTCATTATATAATACTTTCTTTTTTCACCTAATATTTCTCTTTCCTCTATAGATTCTATTACGCCGGCACCATGCATAGGGTAAACAATCTTTTCTCCAATATTAAACATGACCTTATCCTCCCAAAATGGCGAATTGATATAATATATAGTATACCTCAAATATGAGGTGATGTCAATTAAAATAATTATTCTATCATAGTAATTATTAATTGTCAAATATTTTTTCTGCTTTTTTTTATTTGCTAAATGCAAGTTAAAATGAAACACTTTTTTTCTATTATCTAACCTCTAACTTCCCACTTCTCATCTCCCACTTCTTACTTTCCACTTCCCAATCTATATATGCCTGTCCAGCAATACCTGTTCCTGCAGCCTTCTCAACCCATCCTTGATTGCCCTGGCCCTAACCTCACCTATACCTTCCACATCATCCAATTGTTCCGTAGAGGCTTTAAGTATCTTTTGAAAATTAGAGAATTCCTTCAATAAGTTTTCTATTATCGCAAAAGGAAGCCGCGGTATCTTGTTTAATATTCTGTATCCTTTCGTAGACACGGTTACATCTAATGCACTTACATCGGAACCATGCCCCAATATTTTTGATATTAAAGACAGGTCCAACAACTCTTCGGAGGATAATCCGTGCAGCATCTCCTGTATTTCATCATCCTCAGTTTCGAGATTTATATTATAATCCATAATCACATATTTGCCATCCTGAATTACATTATCCATTAACTCTTCCATCTGCATACTCACCAATCTGCCTTCACTGCCCAATTCATAAATATATTTTTCTATTTCGCGAACTATTTTTATGACCATCTCTGTTCTCTGTATCACTGTAACCACATCATATACGGTAACCAAATCTTCAAATTCTAAAGCGCTCAAATTTATTGTAGCCTGATCCAATACGGATTTATATTTTTCAAGAGTCTGAATCGCCTGATTAGCCTTGGTCAAAATCTTATTTGTATCTTGAACTATATATTTACTATTTCCCCTATATAAAGTTATAATATGACGCCTCTGTGAAATTGAAATAACTACCTGCCCCGTTGATTTAGCGACTCTTTCCGCTGTTCTATGACGCGCTCCCGTTTCTGCCGATGAGATTGATGCATCTGTCATTATTTGAGTATTGGCATAAAGAATTTTTTTACAATCATTGCTCAGTATAATAGCCCCGTCCATTTTACACAATTCATAAAGGTAAGCCGGAGTAAAATCTACATTTATGGCAAAACCACCGTCTATCATATCTTTTACCGCATCACTATAACCAATAACTATGAGCGCCCCCGTCATAGCCTTTAACACATTTTCCAAACCTTCTCTTAAATTTGTGCCCGGAGCTATCATTTTAATAGCCTCAAATAATTGAGTTTCTTCAACCAGTGTTCTTTTCAAAAGCTTTGCCCTCCTTACAAACTATTAGCCACAATTAAAACCCGTCCTACTGTTGTTAATATTAATTTTAACATTATTTTCTAGATTATTCTATAATAAAAATAACAAATTTCCTGCAAACACCATTTATACTGTCATTTTGAATAATAACTACACCATCGGACTTCATCGGTACCCGGCACCGAATATTAAGCCAATAGGTTTAAAGCCTCTTTTAAAGTATTTACCTCTTCATATTTCGTACTGTTTTTTTCAAATTTAAATTTGTTTTTTCGAGGTATTATACATCTCGTAAAGCCCATCTTCTGTGCTTCCCTTGCCATCTTATCCAGATGGCCGATAGGTCTTAATTCCCCCGTCAGGCTGATCTCCCCCATAGCAATCATATCTTTTGATTGGATGGGTATGCCCCGTATACTGGAATAAATAGCCATAGCAACTCCTAAATCTGCCGATGTCCCCTCCAACCTTAAACCCCCTACAACATTGACATATATATCTTTATTCATCAAAGAAAGCCCTATTTTCTTTTCTAAAACCGCAATAATCAAATTTAATCTATTTAAATCAACACCTATAGAAGTACGCCGCGGAAAACCTGCATTTGTCGGAACCACTAATGCCTGTATCTCTACTAAAAGCGGCCTCGTCCCTTCAAATGTAGCGACCACAATAGCTCCTTCCGCCTCAGGGGTTAATGATTCTAAAAACATAGCAGAAGGATTGCCGATTTCAATTAATCCCTCTTCTCTCATTTCAAATACACCTATTTCACTGGTGGTTCCAAATCGGTTTTTTAACGCTCTCAATATCCTAAATTCCTGGGTTCTCTCCCCTTCAAAATGCAGTACGGTATCAACCATATGTTCCAGGACCCTGGGCCCTGCCAGTTCTCCCTGCTTTGTAACATGGGCAACTATAAACATGGGAATGTTTTGGGATTTGCCGATTCTCATAAGATTATTAGAACACTCCTTGACCTGCGAAACACTTCCGGGTGCCGATGATAAATCTTCCTTAAATAATGCCTGTATGGAATCTATAATAACAAATACGGGTTCGTACTCTTCTATATATTTCTCGATAACATCCACATTCGTCTCTGAGACTATATATAAATTATCTGAAAGAGAGTTCAGTCTCTCCCCCCTCATCTTTATCTGCTCCTCGGACTCCTCGCCGGATACATAGAGAGTTTTTCCATATCTGTCCGCAACAGCACTGCCTGCTTGTAAAATCAATGTGGATTTTCCTATTCCCGGCTCTCCCGACACCAAAATTAAAGAACCTTTTACCAGCCCCCCGCCGAGTACCCTGTTCAATTCGCCGATGCCGGTATCATATCTTTCATATGCACCGGATTTTACATCTTTAATGGGCTGGGGTTTGGATTGGCTGATTATTGTAGGTGATCTCTTGAATTCCCTTTTCCCACCTATTAGTTCTTCTTCCATGCTGTTCCAACTGTCGCATCCGGGACATTTCCCCAACCATCTGATACTTTCATATCCGCATTCCTGACAGACAAATTTGCTTTTAATTTTTGACATTTAATCACCCGCCCTATACTTGCTTTCTTTCTTTATTGTAACATAAATGTAAGTATATTAAATTGCTTTATTTCCAATATTATATATGATATACATAACAAATTATGTGTTTTTTAACAGTTATCTTTGTAATTAATGTAAATCAGAAAATTTCCGAAAAATAAAAAAGGATTTTTAGCGGATGTATAGAATATTCTAATTAACAATCCAAAAATCAATTGCATAAATAGCGAGGAGGAAAGGCATGAAAATATATGAAGCGAAACACATCAGAAACATTGCTTTTTTAGGTCATGGAGGTTCCGGAAAAACGGCATTGACAGAAGCCATTTTATTTTCTACTAAATTAATCAATAGGATGGGTAAAGTTGAAGATGGAAATACTGTCTCAGATTTTGATAAAGAAGAAACCACAAGAGGAATATCGATCGGTACATCTTTAATCCCTGTAGAATGGCGAGATCATAAAATCAATATTTTAGATACACCGGGATATTTTGACTTTATAGGTGAGGTGCAAAGTGCCCTCAAAGCTGTGGATGGAGCAGTCATTTTGGTAGATGCTTCAAACGGTGTAGAAGTAGGTACGGAAAAATCATGGGATTTTGTTACAGACAGCGAGAAACCTGCATTTGTTTTTATCAATAAAATGGATCGTGAAAATATTGATTTTGATAAAGTATTGAATGATCTGAAAGAGAAATTTGGCAATAAAATTACTCCGTTTCAGATTCCACTCGGCGAAAATGAAAATTTTATAGGCGATATAAATATTGTCAAGATGGTTGCTGAAGAATATGATGGAAAGGACTATTCGGAAAAACCCATACCGGAGGATTTGATGAATCAGGTAAATCCAATTCGTGAAATGCTGCTGGAATCCGTTGCCGAAAGCGATGAAGCCCTGTTAGAAAAATATTTCGAGGGTGAGGCCTTCACCGAACAGGAGATCCAAGAAGGTTTGAGAAAAGGTATCTTAGGTGGGGATATAGTTCCTGTTTTATGCGGTTCCTCTACTAATAATACAGGTGCCCTTTCCTTACTGGATATGTTGGTGGATTATGCCCCGTCGCCTATGGATATGCCGGTAACTAAAGGCTATAATCCGCGCGATAAAGATGAGGTAATAGAAAGAACTTTAGGGCCGGACGAACCTTTTTCGGCACAAGTATTCAAAACAATTGTCGACCCTTATGTGGGAAAGATATCTCTTTTGAAAATTATATCCGGAAAACTCACATTGGACATGGAAGTATTAAATACAAACAAGGATAAAAGAGAAAAGGTCGGTTCTCTGTTTGTATTGAGAGGAAAAAATCAGATTGAAATTGAAGAAGCCTTTGCGGGAGATATAGTATCTATCGCCAAGCTTCAATATACCAGTACCGGGGATACATTATGCAGTATAAACAACCCCATCATGTATAGCAATATAGATTTTATAAAACCTCAGCTCGCACTGAGCATAGAGCCCAAATCAAAAGGTGATGAGGAAAAAATCAGCTCCGGGCTTCAACGCCTGGCAGAAGAAGACCCCTCATTCTATTTTGAAAGAAACCCGGAGGTAAAACAGACACTTATCTATGGGCAGGGAG
>DASRMO010000192.1:0-4049 GCA_035647895.1 Clostridia bacterium | reverse complement strand
GATACTGCCGCTGTCTACATCATAAAACCTGGGAATAAGATTTATCAACGTTGATTTTCCCGAGCCGGTTCCCCCTATGATAGCAGTAACTTCACCCGGTTTTGCCGTAAAAGAAATATTTTTCAGGGCCGGTTCTTCCGCGCCTAAATAGCTAAAGGTTACATTTTTAAACTGTATAATCCCATCTTTTATTTCCGTAATGCCGGATTTTTCCGGATCTTTTATCTCCGATTCCATATCGAGCACCTCATTAATTCTTGCGGCAGATGCAGAAGCACGGGATATCGTTATAAAAATCATGGAAAGCATAGCTATATAAAACATACTCTGTATCACATATTGAATAAATGCCATTAGGTCTCCCACCTGCATGGTGCCCCTGTCTATATTTATAGAACCGTACCATATCACGGCTATTATAGTAAAATTGAGGGCTAAAGTTATAACAGGCATCATAGCCGCCATCATTTTGCTGACCTTGATTGTTGCATTTGTAATATCTTCATTTGCTTCTCTAAAACGTTCTTTTTCATAATCTATTCTATTAAAAGCCCTGACCACTCTGACACCCATCAGGTTTTCTCTTAAAATTTGATTCAATTTATCGAGCCTAATCTGTATAGCTTTGAATAACGGCACCCCTTTTTTGGTTACGATAATCACCATTAATATAATTACAGGTAAAACAAATATAATGATCAGCGATAACCTTGCATTTTTATAAACAGCCATAATAATACTGCCTATTGTTATCATAGGTGCCCTTGCCATTATCCTTAATGACATCATCACCGCCTGCTGCAGCTGTGTTATGTCATTTGTAGTTCTGGTAATCAATGACGGTGTACCTATCTTATCAAACTCGTTGAGTGAAAAATTTTCCACCTTCTTAAAAACTGCACTGCGTATATCTCTTGAAAAGGCCATAGAGATTCCGGATGACAGATAAATTGATATGACCGCAAACAATATAACAGCTGATGCAATTAACATCATCAAACCGCCGGTTTTAAATATATAGGCCGTATCTCCCCCGGCTACTCCTATATCGATAATATTGCCCATCAATGTGGGTAGAAGTAGCTCTAAAATAATCTGTATAAATATTAAACCTGAAGCTATCAATATAGCGACACGGTAAGGTTTCAAAAATTTCAAAAGTTTGCTCATATAATCATCTCCCGATAAAAATTTCTTAATATTGGGTTCCTAAATCAAGCGGCCCCGCAAGTTATCCCTTTCTTCCTAGCTTCCCTGCAAACACTTTGCACTATTCAAACATAAATTCTATCTTACTTTTTACTAAATATCCAGATTGTTTATCTAAAAAAATAAAGTGATCATGTTTTCAGCAACACAAAATAGAAATACTCCCCATTGATATCAGATTTTCTCATCTATCCACCCTAAGGAAGTATATCAGAATTAAAATATGGTTTTGATCAATCAGCCAATATTAATTTTTCTAACTGTAACGGCTCTATATATTTCCCATCTTTATATGCCCTCATATTCCCGCCTGAAATTTCATCTATCAGAGCAATCTCTCCCTCTTCTCCGACTCTGCCAAACTCCAGTTTAATATCGTAGAGTTCTATACCTTTTTTAGCTAATTCTTCTTTTATTATATTACATATTTTTTTAGTCAAGTCCTCTATAATTTTATATTCCTCTCTCGTCAATATTCCTAACATATGCAGCCCGTCTATCGATATGGGAGGGTCATTGCGTTCATCATCCTTGAGTGTAAATTCCACAAAAGAATCCAGTTCCTGTCCCTCTTCCGCATACATTCCATAACGGCGCAAAAAACTACCTACCGCCCTATATCGACAAATAACCTCGACCCCATTACCAAACATGGTGGCCGGTTTTACCGTCATGGTAGCCTCCTCAATGTCCGCATCGATATAATGTGTAGGTATCCTCCTATCTTTTAATATTTCAAAAAAATACTTTGTCAATCTGAGCCCGGATTTACCCATTCCTTCTATGGTTAATCCGACCGCATTCGCCCCCGGATCAAATTTGCCGTCTTCCCCCGTCACATCATCCTTAAATTTGAGCAAATAATTACCATCTTCTGAGGTATAGACATCCTTTGTTTTACCTTTATAGACAAGTTTCATATTTTTTGACTCCTTCTTAATTTCAAAAGTTTAACTGTATAACTGTTTTATTTTCTTTTCCTTATAATCTGTTTTAGAGATTTTTTCTCCACCGTTACCAGGTCTATTAAATCCCCGTTTTTCCTAATTTCATCTTGTAACATGCGCACCAATTTTTTTCTGGCTACAAATGTTGCCAAAAGCACAAATAATAAAAAATATTTCAATTTTTTCCACCCCTTGATTATTAGATATACAAGCAGGCGGGCAAAGCCCCACCCCTATCTGATTATAATTCCCGGATTGTGTTTCTTATCAGATGTTCGGTTTATTCATTTATATTATAATATAAACACCGTAAATAACCAAACCTTTTCACCTAATATCTGTATATCGCCGCTACTCCCGTTTCGCTCGGCATTCTTTCTTTAGGGAGTATAATTACCTCGCCCTTGTTCTTATATACCATCTTTGCTAAATCGTTTAATACATCATTGATTTCCGGATCCTCCAGGTCCCCTTCTTCTATTCTGCCGGTCCCTTCATCTATCCTCCCCGGCTCTATCCTGTCCGCCTCTATGATGAGCGTATCTACCCTGCCCTCAAAAACCGACCTGGCAACCTCACCCAGAATGTCGGAACCCAAAAATTTAGATCTTTGTAAATTGAATCTATCCACCAGTTTTCTTGTTTTTTCGAGATAATACGATTCTATTACCTTCCAAGCGGCTTCTCTCAAATCTTCTATCGAAAGAGTCTCATAATTTACCCTTACCCCTTCGTCTATTAAATAAGGATTTTTAGTTATATTTCTAAATAATCCCTGATGTGCATCGAGTGATACTAAAATTAACTGTGTTCTTGTCGGATTAGAATAGGTATCTAAAATAAACCTGTCCACATATCTAAAATATTTTTCGGTGTCTTTATCTATTTCGTTCTGTCTCCCCCCATGTCCGTGAAACATAGCTTTACCGGCTCCCGCATATGTTCCCAATGATATATAAGGCTCCGAATATTCGTCACCCAACACCTCATTTATGGTCCGCGGAACATCCGGATCTATCTCAACCTCCCTGAATCCATATCTATTACCTTCGTACAAGGCGAATTCCTTTCTGTTTAATCCCAGAATGTGAAATTTTTCTGCAGACTGAAAAGCCCTGATCAGAGGCTTTATGTGCCAACTATTAGCCACCACCGATAATTCCTCTACGGGGCGCTCCAATTTATAAACTACACATTTGTTTCTATTCGCTAATATGGCTAGGCCATCGGTCGTATTATTCCAAAATAATTTATCTTCGGCTAACTGTTTAAAGGGTTTAAGTAATTCAGGGATTTCTCTTTTAGGATATTTTTGCTTCAAGGAATTTTCTATTCTTTGAACAAGATTCTTAAATCTTATGATATCCTGTTTATTATCGGGCCTTTTCCTATGAGTTGGCTGATATAGCGAAATAAGAGGCCCCTCTTCCTCATACATAATATCATTTGAAAAAACATCGGTTATCTCATACATCATCTTAATCCCCTCCAATTTTTAAAAAACTGTTCAATGTCTTTGTTTATTATGTATACCCTAAACATAGTATTTTAAAATTAAACATTTTTTATTAAAAAATCGTCTGAAGAAATTAGGGCGGACACATAGGTCCGCCCCTACTACTTGAACAAAATGTAAACGAGACGGACACATGGGTTCGTCCTAATACTATATAAAAGTCGGATATCGGTTTGCCGATGTGCCCAATCTTTTATAACTCAGGAACCCCGGCCTCTGATTTCTGACCTCTAATAGGCGGACACACAGGTCCGCCCCTACTACTTAAACAAAATATAAATGAGCCGAATACACGGGTCCGCCCCTACTACTTGAACAAAATGTAAACGAGACGGACACATGGGTTCGTCCTAATACTATATAAAAGTCGGATATCG
>DASRMO010000191.1:0-2745 GCA_035647895.1 Clostridia bacterium | reverse complement strand
TATAGATACATAAAATTGGAGGTAAAAATCATGATCGTTGAAGAGAAAACCATAAAATCCGAAAAAATTTATGAAGGTAAGATAATCAATGTGAGGGTAGATACCGTGGAATTATTGGACAAAAAATATTCTACGAGAGAGATAGTGGAACATCCCGGGGCGGTGGGTATAATTCCGGTTACATCCGATGAGGAGATTATCCTGGTAAAACAATTCCGTAAACCGGTGGAAGAAGTTTTATTCGAAATTCCGGCGGGTTTGATAGAATATGGAGAAAACCCGAGCTACAGTGCCGCCAGGGAACTGAAAGAGGAAACAGGCTATACGGCCGATAAGCTGAAAAAACTCTTTGAATATTATTCAACTCCGGGATTTTCCGATGAAAAAATACATATTTATTTGGCGGAGGGACTCGTTGAAGGTGAGGCGGAGCCGGATGAAAACGAATATATTGAAACTATAAAAATTCCGGTAGATAAGGCCTTGGAAAAGGTTAAAACGGGAGAAATAAAAGATGCTAAAACAGTGATAGGTATACTCGCATATTGCAATTTCTACGGTTAGAAATTTATGATAGGACAAGATAGGCATAAAGTTTCTTCAGTGAGCATAATATTTTATAATATACGGGGAAATTATGTATTCTAAAAATTATAATTATAATTTCCTCTTCCTTATGTATTTTATGAAATTAATGCTCGGATTTCTGAAATGGGATATTTTTGCGGAAATATACTGAAGAAAGGAAGTTTGCATATGCCAATTGTTGCGGTTGATATAATTAAAAAACATGTAAAAACCAATATTATTATTTATTTTATAATTATACTATGCCTGCTGATAGGAATTTCAGTGGGAGGATTTACGGTAAAAATTATAAGCGAAAATCATAAACAGGAATTAGTATCTTATCTGAGGGGATTTTTCAGGCTCTTTCATGATGATTCTATAAAAAGAGGTGATATACTTTCTCAATCGTTGATAAATAATTTTCAACTGTTGGGTTTGTGCTATATACTTGGATTATCAATAATAGGTATTATAGGGGTTTTTTTTATCATAGCATTTAAGGGTTTTGTTATTGGCTTTACTGTCGGGCTATTGATAGAACAGTTTAAATTTAAAGGTTGCCTTTTATTTATGCTGGGGGTTTTGCCGCAGAATTTAATCATTATCTCTGCATTTATTGCCGCCTCCGTTATATCATCATCTTTTGCTTTGACATTTATCAAAAACAAGCTGAACAAAACAAAACAGGCGAATTTTTATGAGAGATTTTTAAAATATACCGGTGCATATTTAGGGTTTAGCATATTAATTTTAGTAGCTGTTTCAATTGAAACCCTTATCTCTCCCATATTTATTAAAATGATAGGTGCATATATTCAATAAAAAATAATTTACAATCGTGCCCCAGTGTACGATAATGAGCAGGATACTGTGATGAAGGGAAGAAAGGAATCCATGATAAACAGAATAATTTTATTTATAATAGATAGCGTAGGTATAGGGGCCTTACCCGATGCGGAAAAATTCGGCGATGCCGGTGCAAATACATTGGGTAATATTGCAATAAGCCAGGGAGGCATAAATCTACCGAATTTACAGGGCATGGGCCTCGGAAATATAGATGATATAGTAGGAGTGGAACCCGTAAAATCCCCCACAGGTTCCTTCGGCAGGGCGATTGAATTTTCAAACGGGAAGGACACTACCACGGGGCATTGGGAACTTGCAGGCCTGCATCTGACCGAAGCCTTTAAAACCTTTCCCAAGGGATTTCCAAAGGATGTGATAGAGGCATTAGAGGATAAAATCAGAAGAAAAGTCTTGGGAAATAAACCTGCATCCGGTACCGTAATATTGGACGAGCTCGGTGAAGAGCATATGAAGACGGGGTACCCCATTGTCTATACCTCCGCCGACAGCGTGCTGCAGATTGCCGCCCATGAGGATATAATCCCTTTGGACGAATTATATACTATGTGCAGGATTGCAAGAAAAATTATGATGGGTGACAACGCCGTAGCCAGGATTATCGCAAGGCCCTTTATAGGCAATCCGGGGAATTTTGTCAGGACTTATAATAGGAGGGATTTTTCATTGGACCCTTTTGGACAAACAGTACTGGACATCGCCGAAAGTGAAGGTTTGGATGTGATAGGCATAGGAAAAATAGGGGATATATTTAATGGCAGGGGAATCACACATTCCGTACATACAAAGAGTAATATGGACGGAATCGACAAAACAATTGAATATATAAACAAGCAAAACAGGGGAATTATCTTTACAAACCTGGTTGAATTTGATTCCCTCTATGGGCATAGAAGGGATCCGAAGGGATATAAAAGGGCCCTGGAGGAAATGGATGAACGAATTCCGGAAATATTAGATGCCATGAAGGATGATGATATTATAATCATCACTGCGGACCATGGAAATGACCCGACTTTCAGAGGGACTGACCATACACGGGAGTATATCCCGATTTTAATCTATGGGAATAAAATAAAAGCAAATGTGAATATCGGAACCAGAAAATCTTTCGCCGATATAGCCGCGACAATTTCGGATATTTTTGAAATACCGTCGACAGGCAGGGGTGAGAGCTTTAAAGAATTGATTATATAGAATACTAAGAACCGGGCAAAACGAACCGGCCGGGGCGCGAGAGCCGCAAAACAACTTTAGGCAGGGGGGCTGATTTTGAAGTTATATTCTAAAAAAATTTTGGAGACAAAA
>DASRMO010000190.1:0-2744 GCA_035647895.1 Clostridia bacterium | reverse complement strand
ATTGTGTTATGATACATTTTTAATTGTATTTCTTCATCGGGAAGCACAATTGTTTTATCCCTTACCCAATTGTAAAATGGTGTCCCTTCCTCAATTATCAAACTATATGCTGAAATATGAGGTATATCTAAAGATACGATTTTTTCCAAACATTCTTCTAAATTTTTCTCACTCTGTCCCGGCAAAGAAAACATTAAATCCGTATTTATATTTGTAAAACCTGCCTCCCTAGCCTCATTTAAATTTTTAAAATAATCCTCAAAACTATGAATTCGACCCAAGGTTTTTAACAAATTATCCTGACATGCTTGAAGCCCTATGCTCAAACGATTAACACCGCCGGCATAATATTTTTTCAATTTGTTATAATTTAAGGTGCCCGGGTTAGCTTCCATAGAAATTTCGGCATCCTCCTCAATATCATAATATTTTCTCATTGTATCCATAATAATAGTTATTTGGTCACCTTCTAAAATAGAAGGGGTCCCCCCGCCAAAAAATATCGTACTTACTTTATAGCTATTCAGTACATCCTTATACATTTTTATTTCCTTCTTCAATGCTTCTATATATTCTTCAATTAAGTGCTGTTTGCCGCTGTAAGAATTAAAATCGCAATAGTAACACTTCTTTTTACAAAAAGGAATGTGTATATACAGAGCTATGATATTCATATTTTTTACCGCCTCTTTGTAATTTATATTCAAGCCCATGTACAAAGGGCAGACACACGGGTCTGCCCCTACAACCCGGAAGTAGGGGCGAACCCATGTGTTCGCCCTTTTGGAAAAACACAAGTATCCTTTGTGGGCAGACACACAGGTCTGCCCCTACTGCCAAAATTTGTGGGCAGACACACGGGTCTGCCCCTACAACCCGGGAAATGTAAAATTGGTTTATGATTAATCGTCCAACTTGAGAACGGACATAAACGCTTTTTGCGGAACTTCCACGCTTCCAACCTGTCTCATACGCTTTTTACCCTCTTTTTGTTTCTCTAAAAGTTTCTTCTTCCTTGTTACATCCCCGCCATAACATTTAGCCAATACATCCTTTCTGAGTGCTCTGATGGTTTCACGGGATATTATTTTATTTCCAATCGCCGCCTGAATCGGTATAGTAAACTGATGCCTTGGAATCTCATCCTTTAATCTCTCGCATATAGCTTTACCACGTGCATAAGCCTTACTGTGATGCACTATAAATGATAATGCATCAACCTGTTCTCCGTTTATTAAAATATCTAATTTAACCAGATTTGATTGACGATAACCCATAAACTCATAATCTAAAGACCCGTAACCCCTCGTTCTTGATTTCAGGGCATCAAAAAAATCATAAATTACCTCATTTAATGGCATCTCATAATAAAGGTTAACTCTGTTTTCATCGATATACTGCATGTCTTTCATTTCACCGCGACGTTCCTGACATAGTTCCATAACAGCCCCCACATAAGTGTCCGGAACCATAATTGTAGCTTTGACAATAGGTTCTTCCATAATACGTATTTCCTGTGGCTCGGGCAAATTGGCGGGATTTTGAATCATAAGGACTTCCCCGTCGGTTTTAGTAATTTTATATATGACACTCGGTGCGGTGGTTATGAGGTCCAGATTAAATTCCCTTTCCAACCTCTCTTGAACAATTTCCATATGGAGCAAACCGAGAAAGCCGCATCTGAAACCAAAGCCTAATGCAACCGACGTTTCCGGTTCAAAAATAAGTGCAGCATCATTTACCTGAAGTTTTTCAAGAGCATCCCTTATATCTTCATATTTTTCACCCTCCGACGGATATATACCGCAATATACCATCGGATTTACTTTCCTATATCCCGGCAGCGGTTCCGGTGTCGGGTTTAATGCATCCGTAATTGTATCCCCTACACGGCAGTGCCTGACATCCTTGATGCTGGCCGCTATATAGCCCACGTCCCCGGCTCTTAAAGAATCTATTTGTATCGGTTCTAATGAAAAAACACCCACCTCGATAACTTCAAACTCTTTATCGGTGGCCATCATTTTTATCCTCATACCCTTCTTGACTTTACCTTCCATTATTCGAACATAGGCTATAACTCCTTTATAGCTATCATAAAAAGAATCAAATATTAATGCTTTTAACGGCGCATCTTCATCTCCCGCAGGTGGTGGAACCCTCTTCACTATATGTTCTAATACATCTTCAATATTTAAACCTTCTTTCGCAGAGATTAAAGGGGCTTCTCTCGCATCCAAACCAATAATATCTTCAATTTCCCTTTTTATTTCATCCGGCCTGGCACTGGGTAAATCGATCTTATTTATGACCGGTATTATTTCTAAATCTTGCTCCAAAGCCAAATATACATTAGCCAGTGTCTGTGCCTCTATACCCTGTGAGGCATCTACAATCAATATTGCACCTTCACAGGCTGCTAAACTTCTAGACACTTCATATGTAAAGTCTACATGGCCCGGGGTATCTATCAAATTTAAATAATATTCTTTTCCATCCTTATCCCTGTGTATGAGACGAACTGTTTGCAATTTTATTGTAATTCCACGTTCTTTCTCTAAATCCATATTATCCAGCACTTGGTCCTGCATTTCCCTCTGAGAAATTATACCTGTATGCTCAATAAGCCTATCCGCCAGGGTAGACTTGCCATGATCAATATGTGCTATAATAGAAAAGTTACGAGTTCTTTCCTGTCGATCACCTGGCATACTTCTCCTCCTCAACTATAAATAATTTTCTAA
>DASRMO010000189.1:0-9976 GCA_035647895.1 Clostridia bacterium | reverse complement strand
CGTTTATATAATGCAAAAATTTGCTGTTTCCGGCTAAACCTGCAAGAAATGTATTCCTTGCATATTATTACGGATGCTATTATAATTGATATTAATATATACAGTTTTTATAACTATTTAAGCTCTCTCGATATCTAATTTGGGGGTTGCATTTTAAAAAAATTATGTTTAGGGGGGGATATTATAATCTAAAAATACTATTATACGAGGAGTGAAGACATGGAAAGTTTAGATGATAAACCGAAAAGGGATCAGTGGACCTCTACTTTCGGATTTGTTATGGCGGCTGCTGGTTCTCAAATAGGATTGGGTAACCTTTGGAAATTTCCATATTTAGCCGGTTCTAACGGCGGCGGAGCATTTGTTTTTGTGTATTTGATCATTGTGCTTTTGATAGGTTTCACGCTGATGTTAGGAGAAGTATTGATAGGCAGGCATACACAACTGGGCGCCGTAGGCGCTTATAAAAAGCTCAGCGAAAAATGGGCTTGGTTAGGAGGACTCGGTGTTTTAGCCGGTTTTTTAATTCTTTCTTTTTACAGTGTGGTCGGCGGCTGGGTAATTAATTATATGGTAAGATCGATTACAGGTATATTAGGCACTGCCGATTTCGGGGCATTCATTACCAGTCCTGTAGAGCCCCTCCTGTATCATGCAATCTTTATGCTCACTAATTTAGTCATAGTTATGGCCGGTATTAGCAGTGGGATTGAAAAGGCTTCTAAAATTATGATGCCCGCTCTGTTCATCATGACAATTATCGTCATGATACGTTCGCTTACCCTCGATGGGGCCATGGAAGGAGTTAAATTTTTATTAGCACCGGATTTTTCCGTTATTGACGGTTCCGTTATATTAGCGGCCTTGGGCCAGGTATTCTTTTCATTGAGCCTCGGTATGGGCTGTATGATCACCTACGGCAGTTATTTGGGCAAAGATGAAAACTTGATAAAAAGTTCTTTAGTAACACCATTGATGGATACCGCTATGGCTATACTCGCAGGTTTAACAATTTTACCGGCAGTTTTTGCTTTCGGATTTGACCCCAGCGAGGGTCCCGGGCTTTTATTCGTCACGCTTCCTTCGGTATTTTCAAAAATGCCTTTTGGTAATTTCTTCGCATTCATATTTTTTACTTTAGTTTTCTTTGCGGCTTTAACATCTTCGATTTCTTTATTGGAAGTGACAGTGTCTTATTTAGTAGATCAATTCAATTGGAATCGTAAAAAAGCGACGTTTGCTATGGCATTTGTAATTTTCCTTATTGGAGCCGCTGCTTCTTTGGGCCTCGGAATATGGGACCATATTACGGTACTGCCTGGAAAGGATATATTCGATTCATTAGATTTTACGGCAAGTAATGTCCTGCTTCCTCTGGGCGGAATGCTCATGAGTATCTTTATAGGATGGTTCTGGGGCCTCGATAATGCTATCAGGGAAGCTACCAATGAAGGTACAATTCCATTTAAATTAGCCCCTGTTTGGGGATTCCTGATAAAATATGTGGCGCCGATAGCTATCGCATTGGTATTCTTAGAATCCTCAGGACTGCTGAATGTTATTAAGAATCTGTTTTAAAAAACTCGGATTCGGTTGGCATTAATAATAAGATAAATAATAAAAAAACATCTTTATATCAATATAAGATGTTTTTTTAATGTTCACCATATGATTTTTTATTTATTTTTGAGAATCCCCTCGGAATATTTCTTCACCCTATTGACACTGTCTATGAGATACGGTGTCAGCTCCAGCACCTTTTCAAATATCTGTTCGATGGCTGTCTGAATATATTCATGGGAGATGTCATTCCTCAGATACCTGATTTCCTTAAAAATTTCAGCAGAAGATATGAGCCCCCTTTTTTCCGCCCTGTTGATTCTGTCAATCACACTGCCCGGCCTCTCCAATTCCAAAATATCAATCAATCTGAATATCTTTTGTATGAGCATATCACCTGTCCTGGCAAAACGGCTGGCCAGAGCCTCAAATTTATCCAACTCCCCGAAGGTATATTCCTCTTTTATACCGATATTTCTACATGTATTGTAGGAATAGGTCAACATATCATTTGAATACTCCAATAATTTTAATTCCTCGGCAAATAACTGTTTTTCATCTCTTTTCATAGTAATATACCTCCTTTTAGAGCAATCCTCGCAAAGGGATGGGCAGTATCCTCAGCAATAAATATATCAATCCTCTGTTCTCCGATAATATCCCATAATCTATATCTGATTTTACCCGAATCGCCCTGTTTCAACTTATGGGATAATATAAATAAATCAATATCCCCGCCTTTTTTATCGTCATGTACTCTGGAACCAAAAAGATAGATATGTGCATCCTTATCGATGCCTCCTATCACTTCCTTGATTGCTTTTATTTCGTTATCAGACAAACGCATCAGAATCCGGACCTCCTTAGGCTTTGGTTTAAACCGATACACCTCTTGTCCTAATGATACCCATATTATAACACAATTACATAGTTTTTTATCACAAAAACACCCCATCCCGGCACCGATATGCCAAAAATGGGGTGTAATAAGAATAAACCTTACCTCTGTATAATTATAAACACTTTTTTTGCCGTGATATAATATCCGTTATCTTCCGCAAACACGCCTATCTCATCGCCCACATATATATCTCCGAGCCTTATCGAATTTCCGTCTTCGTCAATATAAATAGTATCATCATCTATATAAATTTCTATCTCCTCACCTGCTCTGATCTGAAGTTCCAAAACCCCTCTTCTGGTATCCTTGTACATAACCTTACCCGTATAATTGGAACCCTGAAATTTGCGATAGGTCTCTATCCATACTATTTCATCGTTTTCTATCTCCAATTCTACCTCATAATTCAATCTTAAATCATAAATACCCGCCCTTTTCTCTTCAACCCTTATCACAGTATCGGGAACCAATGTAAAAGTTTCCACGGTTCCATCATATTTTTCAACGGTTATCTTCGTAGGTTCCGGCCTCTGTGCAATAACCATTTTTCTGATATAACCCTCTACGGTCTTTTTTATGCTAAAAGCATCTACATATACCACCTTATCGTATTCCGTAGTGATCTCTACATCGTCCCCCACCTTGATATCTTTAAAATCTACTGTTCTTCTATCCCTTTTTAGAGCCGCCTTGGAAGGAATGACGAAAGTCTTTATAGTTTTACTATCCAGCAATACCTCTAAAATATCTTCATCTTCATCGCTGTCCTTTGCTCTCACCACACCCTCAAAATATCTCTCTTTCGGATCTGCCTTTATCTCTATTATCTCATCATCGATATAGGTAACCGTAACTATATCACCCGATTTTAAATCGTCTATGCCTGCAAGTTTGCCGGAAATACGCACACTGCTTTTGCGGGTAAAAGCGAAATTATGAATTTTTTCCTTTTCATCCGAAATAAATACCCTGCTGTCCTGCCCGGACAAATAATAATAAAAATAGCCTTCCAATACCTTGTCGGTTGTAACCGGCGGAATATCCGGTTCTACAATTACATCATCATCCGAAAGTTTGTCCAATATTTTAGCGGACATGGAAACAAGTTTAGCGACTTCCGCCCTGGTTATTTTATTATCCGGTAAAAAACGCCCGTCATTGCTGGTTTTGTCCAATATTTTTTTGTTCAGCAGCAGATCGATATAAGGTTTTGCTTCATCGGGAATACTCATCTCGTCTTTGTAAGGGATTATATATATCCCGCCAATCTCTTCCCCCGCCCCGTATTGCAATACCCTTCCGATGTAAATAGCTACCTCATACCGTTTAGCGTATGTTGAACCGGTAACGGATACTAATGACTGCAGTTCTTTTGCCGACAAAATATCATTGAAGAGGGCATATGCTACGGCTCCCTGCCCCCAATCCGGAATGTTGTTGTCCTTCAGTTGTTGTTTATACTGATTTACATAGTGTTTCTCATTGCTGTCACTGTAACCCATAAGCCTCGAAATTATAACTATAGTCTCTAACTTAGTGATATTTTCCCCCGGTTTAAACGTAGCATCCGAATATCCCGTTATAAGCCGGCGCTCATAAACATCCTCTATATGTTCCTTTGCCCAGTGATTAGTGATATCGGTAAAAATCGCCGGCGCAGCAAAAGATAATGCGGTACTCAGCATAACAAAAAATATGACGGCAACTGTCACTCTTGATTTTATTTTCTTCATGATTTTCCTCCCCATCCCTTTTCTGACAATAATAGTTTCACGATTCAAATTAAAACTGATAACACATTATTCTACATAAACCTTCTTTTTCCTGCACTTTTTTGAAAATATATTATTTGTCATCATTATGTAATATTTGCCGGAAAAATAATACCCCATATCCTTGCGTGAATATTTTCACGCAGGGATACGGGGCATCCTTAAATGCTTTTAGGCTTCTAAACCCTTAAACAAAATGTCGACAATATGTGCGGCATCGATATCATTATATTCTTCGCCATTGGGAGAATATCTCATAAAATTGCTGCTTGCAACTACGCTCAGCATTATAAATGCGGCCTTCTCTTTATCTATATCCACCCGGATCTCCCCTGTTTTTATTCCTTGTGCGAGGATTCCCGAGAGAAAATCTACCATACTCTCATTCGCCCATATAATATATGGGCGAATCTCGTCCGAAATATTTTTAAATTGAAAGAAGGTTTGCTCTATGGCGTTGATATACTGATCGACAAAATCCAAATGATAGTTTAATAAAGCCGTAAATTTATCCCTTGCGCTGTCCCTTCCCAGGGTGGTTTTTTTAGCCTCTTTCATATATGTTTCAAACACATATTTCAACATCTGCTGGAATATCTCTTTCTTGCTGCTGAAATATTCGTACACGGTACCTTTCCCGATGCCTGCCTTTTCGGCAATATTCCCCACCTTACCTCCGTGATAGCCATTTTCACCGAATACTTTGATCGCAGCTTCAATAATTTCAATTTTCCTCTGTTCTTTTAATGACCCCACTTTTTCACCCCATTTTTATGCACTCCGGGTACCCTGCGGTACTTTTTTAAATTTCGATCTGAGGGAATCTGAAATATCATCAAATACCGTATACAGCACCGGAATAAATACTAAGGTCAAAATTGTAGATAAGGTCAATCCGCCTATGACCACTATAGCCATCGGTGATTGCAGTTCCGCCCCTTCGCCGATTTCAAGAGCCAGGGGTACCAGCCCTAAAATAGTGGTCAATGTAGTCATTAAAATCGGCCTCAATCTGATCGGGCCCGCAGTGGCAACAGCTTCGGACCTCTCCTTGCCTTCCTTGCGCAGTACATTTATATAGTCTACCAGTACAATACCGTTGTTTACTACGATACCCGCCAGTATAAGTGCCCCTATAAGAGCCGTTATGCATAAAGTCTTTCCGGTTATAAATAGGGCCAGGGCTCCGCCGGAAAAGGCCAAAGGCAGAGTGAACATGATTATAAACGGGTAAACCAGGGATTCAAACTGTGCGGCCATAACCATATATATCAACACTACGGCGAGTGCAAGCGCCAATAGGAGCTGCTCGAAGGCCTTTACCATCTCCTTACTCTCCCCGCCTATATTATAATTATAGCCCCTGGGCATATCATATTCCTGTAATTTTTTAGCCACATCCGATGTAACGCTTCCCAAATCCCTGTCTATAATTTGACCGGTAACTGTCACCATTCTTTCCTGTTGTTCACGATATATTTGAACAGGCCCTCTCACTACGGACAGATCCGCCACCTGTCCTAACGGTATATTTACTCCGATCGGGGTAGTTATACCCAGCTGTTCAAAGTTAGATAAATTATCCGTAACGTCACCGGATGCTTTTATCACTACATCTATTTCCTTGCCCTCATCTTTATATCGGGTTACCGTAACTCCGGTCGCGGCGCCTCTGACAGCGGAAGCAATCTGAGCCGTGGTCAAACCATAGGTTGCGGCAACATCCTTGTTTATTAAAACTTCAATTTCAGGTATCGCTTCACCTAGACTGGTTTTAACCTCTCTGGTCCCCTCCACAGATTCAATAATCCGTTTAAAATCATCGGATATCTTTTCTAATACCTCCAACTCGCTTCCTTTTATGTTTACACTCACAGGAGTGCTCAATCCCATTATATCTAAACTCGATGCCTCCTTTACGGAAATTTCCGCTCCCGGAACATCCTTCACCAAGGTTCTAATTTCTTCTGCAACTTTTGAGGTACTTCTTTTTCTGTCTCTTAATTTGACCAGTCTCACCGAAATGTTTCCGCTGTTATCACCGAGACTGCTGCCCATCAGGATATCAATGCTGCTCGAACCTATATTGGTAAATATCATATCTATCTCATCGATTGTTGCCAATTTTTCCTCGATAACACCGGCTATCTTATCCGCCTTTTCAATTTTAGTGCCCAAAGGCATATCTATGCCGATAGATATACTTCCCTCGTCCATGGTGGGAATAAACTCCATCGCCACACCAAATAAACTGGACATGCTTACGGCAAAAATAACTACCGCGACTATTATGGTGACTTTTCTGCGCTCAAGGCTTATAGCTAACAATTTCTTATATGCATTTTCTACTTTGGCAAATATATTGTCGAAAATATTATAAAAAAATTGCATTTTTTTCTTTTTTTGCCCCGCTACTTCCTTGCCTTCATCCCCTGTCAATAACTTAGACGACAATACCGGTATGAGGGTCAAAGACACCAATAATGAAGCACTCAGAGATAAAGTAACCGTCAAGGCAAAATCCTTGAATATGGGCCCTATCATTCCTTCCATAAATACTATGGGGATAAATACCGCTATAGTGGTCAGAGTGGATGCAGTGATAGCCATGCCCACCTCAGATGCCCCTTTTATAGCAGCTTCCTGCCCGGAATATCCTTCTGTTTTAAAACGATATATATTTTCCAATACCACGATGGCACTATCCACCAGCATACCCACGGCAAGTGCAAGCCCGCCCAGGGTCATCATATTTAATGTAATCTTGTTGACATACAACAATATAAAGGATGCAATCAACGATATAGGAATTGCCGCCCCTATTATGAGCGTTGTTTTTATATTTTTCAAAAAGATATATAGGATAACGATAGCAAGCAGCGATCCTATAATAGCATTCCTTTTTACATTGTTGATTGAATCACTAATCATGGTAGAACCATCCAACACCACATCTATATCTATATTCGGATAATCCTCCTTAAGGCTTTCAATCTCCTCATTTATCAAATTTGCCGCCTGTACCGTGTTCTTTCCGGACTGTTTCTGTATGGAAATACTGATACTGTCTTTACCGTTGGTCCGTGAGATAGTACTGATGTCCTTATTGGTCAGTTTAACCGCAGCGACATCGGATAATTTGATAACCCCTCCCGTTGCCAGGGTAATAGGCATGTCTTTTATTTCATCGATAGTACCGAATTCACCCACCACACGCACAGACAATTTCTGCGTTCCTTTATCCACACTTCCTCCCGATAAATTTATATTGCCCGCACCAATAACCTGTGCCAATTGATTTATGCTCAAACCATAACTGCTCAAGCTGTCCTGTTCCACCGCTATTTCAATCTCTTTCACAAAACTCCCGCCTACACTGACGGAAGCGACCCCTTCCAGCCTTTCAAATCTCTGACTGAAAGTATCCTCCGCTAAAGATTGCAACTCCGCCAAATCCCCATCGGTGGATATGGATATTTGCATTATCGGCATAATATTCGGGTCTATTTTTAATACCATCGGTTCCGATGCATCATCAGGTAAAAATCCTTTTACCATATCTATTTTTTCTCTCATCTCCAATGCCGCAAAATCCATATCTGTTCCCGTGTTGAATTGAGCAATTATAATCGAATTGCCCTGAGATGTTATGGAATTCACCGTGTCGACATTTCCCGCAGCGGAAATAGCCCCTTCTATGGGTTTTGTGACTAAGTTCTCCACTTCTTGGGGCCCTGCCTCCGTATAAGAGGTAAATACAACAGCAATGGGCAGCTCTATCTCCGGAAACAGATCGATGGGCAATCTGTTTAATGAAATTGCCCCCAGCAAAACGATGACCAAAACTATCATTGTTATCATAACGGGCCTTTTTACAGCCAAACTTGATAGATTCAACGTTGATCACCTCTTACTATTTTCACTCTTCCGCCGTCTTCTACATAATGCTGCCCTTCTACAATAACGTATTCGCCTTCCCTAAGACCCTCTTTGATCTCTACATAATCCCCCGTATCTAAACCTACGGTTACTTCTTTTTCAACAGCCGCATTGTCCTCTACTACATAAACTATCTTTTTATCCTCTTTATCCAGAACGGCATCCCCTCTGATGACAATTGCAGAGTCTGCGGTATCCATGCTCAATCTCACTTCACCGTTCATTCCCGGCTTGATTTTTTGATCCGGATTATCTATATAGATTCTTACGGCATAAAGCTGTGTCATAGAATCCGTTGTCGGGCTGATATAACTGATGGTGCTGGCGACATACTCGCCAAAAGCGGCAGGTACATTGACCTCCACCTCCTGCCCAACCTCTAATCTATTGACTATATTTTCAACAACATTGACCTGAATATATACTTTATCCATCTCCACAATCATAGCAGCCGGCTGACTGCTGGTCACAATCTGACCCTCTTTAACATTCAATTCGGATACATATCCGCTCATAGGAGATTTAACCACCGTATTTCCTAATCCGCTCAACGCCTGTTCATGTGCTATTTCCGCCTGCCTCAGCTGTTTAAGAGCCTGCTGATGTGCTATTTCCGCTTGATTTACCTGGCCAGCCAATATATCTAAATTTTTCCTGTCGGCGGCCAATTGTACCTGTTCAAGCTCGCTTTTAGACACGGCTCCCTCTTCATATAGCTTTTCAATTCTCTCAAGATTTAACAAGGCATTTTCTATTTTTTCCTTGTTCACCTCATAATTGAGTTTTGCGGTCTGTAAACCGTTTTCCGCTTGACTTACCCCGCTGCTTGCCATTTCCACGGCATTAGATGCCTGCTCGACACTCTTTGCAATATCATCCTGCTCTATTGTAAACAGGGTACTGCCTTCATCGACCAAATCTCCCAATTTAACATTGACTTTGGTGACTATGCCCATCGCTTTAGGTATAACAGCTATTTCCTCATTTGCAACCACTTTGCCGTTGATTTTAATTTTGTTTTCGACTGTGCCGACAGCAACTTCATCTATCTCTACCGGCGTATACATTTCCTCTTGTGCCTGATCAGTTTCGGCGGAATTCCCGCAGCCTGACATTGTTCCCATTGTTATTATCAAAATTACAATCAACAACATAGTAGTTTTTAGCTTTCTATTCATGTGCCCCTCCCCTAACCAATTGTAATCTTCGAGTCCTGTTCGGACCTCTTTCCTGCGTTTGCTTTTTAATATGACATTTTGTATCGCATATACTGATCCGATACCGACCGACCGGTCGGTACCAATACAAGTATATTATATTTTATCCCCAAATGCAATATCACAAATACCTGGTTTTTATATTTTTATCTATGACGAGAATATCTATATTTCGTTGGGATCCTTCCCGGGCTAAGCTTATACTGTTCATCCCAGGACGACGAGTCATATCATTCTGAACATTCTCAGTCAAGCAACACAAATTTGTTTGTTCTCTTCGTTCACACAAATTTGGTCCTAACGGACACTCCTGTCATAAACCTAAATCAAAGTTGGTCCTAACGGACACTCCTGTCATAAACCTAAACTAAGGTTGATGCTTGTTGCGTTTGACCTACCAACGATTGCCATGCAATCGGATTAGGTCATAAAGCGAAGAATCTCGTTTTATTTTTCCTATAATAACTTAGCATTATCTTATATCGCCATTGCCCTTTACTTTTATGGCCAAATTATTGTATAATAATTATATATTGCCGACCCGCCGGTCGGTGCTAATACCGGTATAATATATACCCCGTTTGTCG
>DASRMO010000188.1:0-12945 GCA_035647895.1 Clostridia bacterium | reverse complement strand
ATGTTCCTTATTTAATAGTATTGTTGTAACCAAAACATAATGTATAGTTTACATAAACTATGATATAATTGTAATATTAATATGTTTATGCTATATTTATAATGTTGTTTAAAATTGTAGTGTTGCAGGATTAAAATTTTTTTCCTTTGATTTGTTGGTTTTTCTATTTACGGAGGTGTTCTCTGATGTCGGGAAAAAAGTCTCAAGGACAAAATAAAAAAAATAAGAAAAATAAGAAAAAGAGGAAAATGGGTGTTATTAAAATATTATTGGTTACGATTATATTGATTGGTTTTATCGGTGCCGGTGCCACTGCGGGCATAGCTATGAGTATCATAAAAACTGCAGAACCCATTGATGCTTCAAATATATATGAAATGTTAGAGCAAAGTTCCTTTATTTTAGATTCCGAAGGCCAAGTAATTGAACAGATTGAATCTAATAATTTTAGGGTCATAATAGATTATGCCGAAATGCCTAAACATTTGAGGGATGCCTTTGTGGCCATTGAAGATGAACGTTTCTGGACTCATAAAGGTATAGATATTAAACGTATCTTCGGTGCTTTTTGGACAAACCTGCGTACCGGTTCTAAACAAGGCGCCAGTACAATTAATCAGCAGTTAGCTATAAATTTATACCTAAATCGTGCCGACAAACGTTATACCAGAAAAATAAAAGATGCCTACTATGGCATAATGTTAAATAAACAGCTATCAAAGGAACAGATCTTGGAAACATATTTAAACACAATCTATCTGGGAAGCAGCGCCTACGGAGTACAAGCCGCATCACAAGTGTATTTTTCTAAGGATGCCAAAGACCTCACTATTGCAGAATCGGCATTGATTGCGGCTATTACAAAATATCCCTCCAGAAATACGCCGATTATAACATTAGAAAAAGCCGATGTTGAGGAACATCATATTATATTGGACGACTCGGATCCTGTATACACCATAGTTATGAACGATAAAATTGACGAACACACAATTACAAGGCAAAAATTAGTGCTTAGTTCAATGAAAAGGTTAGGTTACATCACAGAAACTCAATATAACCTGGCATTACAGGAAGATGTTAAATCCAGCCTAAAACCTAATCGTTCAATAACCGAAAATATTTCCTCATATTTCGG
The DNA here is from genome assembly GCA_035647895.1 of Clostridia bacterium. GTDB lineage: Bacteria > Bacillota > Clostridia > Peptostreptococcales > Natronincolaceae > JAAZJW01. The sequence goes on along the minus strand of DASRMO010000188.1, from coordinate 11,807 downwards.
TGATCTGGTAAAAAAGGATGTTATAAGTGCCCTTGAAGAACACGGATATTCTAATGATGAAGCCAATAATATGCTTTATTCCGGCGGGCTCAGAATCAACAGTACATTGGATACAAAACTTCAAAAAATATTAGAAGAAGAATATGCTGATTCGAATAATTTTCCTAAAATAAAAAGTTCCGACAAGGCTACCCTATTAAAAAAAGAAGGGTTTTCCGAAGACGAGCAAAAAAATTTAATAGACGATAAAGGGCAAGTCCAACCACAATCCGCTATGGTAATCAGCGATCATAGGACAGGAGAGATTAAAGCTATAATAGGGGGACGTATGATTTCGGGGCAAAAAATATTTAATAGGGCTCTGAGCCCCCGGCAACCCGGTTCATCCATCAAGCCGATAGCCGTTTATACTCCGGCTATCGATCGTGGGTTTACCGCAGCAAGTGTAGTTGATGACGTACCGGGTTATTTCAATAAATCCACCCCTAACACACCCTGGCCTAGAAATCTATATTTAAGTGGGGGATATCGGGGCCTTATTACACTGCGTGAAGCCTTAGAACGTTCCAGCAACCTGGTTGCCGTTAAACTGGGAAGTATGTTGGCCGGAAATGAAAATAATTCAATAAAAACCATGCTGGATTATATGGAAAAGATGGGTATAACCACTGTTTATACCGGAGAAAACCCTTTGATTATAAACGGCAAGAAATATACGGATGAAACATTATCTACTGCCTTGGGAGGAATGACAAGGGGAGTCAGTCCGTTAGAGATGGATGCCGCCTTCAGTGTACTGGCTAATAAAGGAACATATATTAAACCGATTACATTTACCTCAATATACGATAGACATGATAATCTTATTTTTGAAAACACACCTGAACAACATCGGGTAGTGACACCCCAGGTGGCATATGTTGTAACTGACATGCTTCGCGGAGTAGTCACATCATCCAGGGGCACAGGGGGGAAAGCTAATATCGGTAATATACCTGTAGCCGGTAAAACAGGCACGACAGATGATCGAAAAGATGCTTGGTTTATAGGTTATACACCTTATTATTCGGCTTCCGTATGGATTGGTTCCGATCAGCCTGTAAGCTTAGATTCAGGCAGTTCGGCCGCAGCCGCTTTATGGGGCAAAATAATGAAAAGAGTCCATGAAGGTTTTGATTTTAAGGATTTTGAAATGCCGAGTGATATAGTCAAAGTTAATGTATGTACTATTTCCGGCAAACTCCCCTCGGAATCCTGCTCTTTAGACCCCAGGGGCAGTACTGTAAGAACTGAAATATTTATAAAGGGCACGGAACCTACGGAAAAATGCGATGCTCATGTACGTGCAGATATCCACATACCATCGGGTAAATTAGCCACGGATTTAGTTCCGCCCTGGCAATTGGAATCGAAAGTTTTAGTAAAAAGGCCCATACCGTATTATCCATCTGAAAACGGAGGTATAACCCCATTGGATTATGTTTATGAAATGCCAACCGAATACTATAATCCTTTAGTAGATGGATTTGAGGACTTTTTTCCGGATTGGCCGACAGATGATGAAGAAATAGGCGATAATTATAATGAACACAATGGTATTAATATTATAGAATCGCAAAATAATCACTGATAAAATAAAAATAAAGTTGTGCGCCCATAACATGGGTGCATAACTTTATTTGTTTTATACTATGATTAAAAGCGTACAAAGATAGATATTTTATTATATTTTTAATTATGTTATGCTCGGGTCCGAATCCGAATTTATTATTACCTTTATCTCCTTGCCCTCTTTATAACCTTCCAACTCCTTTACAACTCCCAACACAGCATTTGAGAGTATGTTTTTTACAAAGGGTACGATTTGGATTTCATCATCATTTACAAAAAGCTTTACTTTTGTATTCAGTATTTTACAATCCTCCCGCCTTGCCTCCCCTTTTAATATCTTTGAACCTAATCCCCTGCAACCAAAACCACATGCATCACAGCATTCTATAGAGAAATCCGGCAATCTGTCGTATACTTTCTCTTCTATCAAATCTACTAATTTTTTTATATTGTCTATGGGACTGATTATAGGCAATCCGTTATACTCGTCCCTAACGCCGGATATTATGCCGGATATACAAAAAACTAAATCATCATATTTATTATCTATACCTTCTTCGTCAATAGCCGTTATTATTCTCGGTGCATTGACATCGGTAATATTTTCTAAAATTACAAAATCATGATCATAAAATCTTAATAACTCATCCATGCTGATTTTTCCCCGAAATAATATACCTGTTTTACAGGTACCTCTGAGGGTTATGAGTTGCGAACCGGCTTTTTCATATTCGCTTATATCTAACCCTTCTATATCGGCAATAAATTTTTCAGAATCAATTTCTTTAACGAAACCCACCTTATATCTTCTTCTCCTCAATTCTTTTATTATATTTTCTACAGTTGTAGTTTTACCTGTCCCGGCTTCACCTATTATAGATAAAACTTTCATTATATTCGTCCCCCTATTTGTAGTGGTTTTTATAAAAATTTTCTCAGCCTGATAGAATTATAAACGAAATAAGACATTCTCTTTAAGGAACTGAGGGTCAAAACAGATTCTTCTATATATAAATGCGCTAATGTAGCCGCACATAAGAAACTAAAAAATATAATCAAATAATCAACATAGGACATTCTTAAAACCATATAGCTTGTTCTCCGTTCATAAGCTCTAAAACCTCTCATCTCCACAGACATAGATAATTTTTGTGCTTTTATTATAGTGCTTACAAGAATTGGCGTAAAAAGATAAGAATATATATATAACCTTTTCTTTAAGGGTGTTTTCTTTATTTCTACGCCCCTCAATTGAATTGCAACTATTGAATCTTTTATTTCCTCCCTCAATATAGGCAAAAATCTGATCCCAATTGATACCATAAAAGCAATTTCATAGGGTAATCTCCATTGAACTAATCCCTGTATTATTTCTCTTGAATTTGAGGTAGTAATTATAGTTGCGGATGAAATTATTATCATAATTCTAATGATAAATTCCAAACCCTTTTGGAGCCCAACAGTAGTAAGAATAGTCAGTTTTCCCAGTCCAATCAATACTTGGCCATCTGCAGAAAATAAACTCTGTATTACTGCAATGGCTAAAAGCACATATAAGAGCCTTTTTATTTCTCTTAGAACCTGCAATATATTTACCTTGAAAAATAAAGAAATCATTATAGTTATCAGCAATATTCCACTCAAAAACAATATGTCCTTAATAAATATAGCGAGCGTAGATAAACACAAGACAATTATTAATTTTGTTCTGGGATCAATATTCATTTCTTTTGTCCTCAACTATTTCACCCCTATACATTGTTAAAATACGATCAGAAACTTGATTGATAAAAGTATAATCATGAGTCATAACTGTCATCCCTATTCCTTCATCATAAAGATTCTTTAATATTTGAATTAAGGAATTTCGCAGCCCCATGTCCAACCCTTTAGTAGGTTCATCTAATATCAAATATTCGGGTTCATTAGCTAATATGGCTGCCAAAGCAAGGCGTTGTTTTTCTCCCTGGCTCAATTTGAGAGGAAACGAAGCCCTTATATGATTTAATTGAAACAGATTGAGTAATAATTTTACCTTTGCATCTATATATTCCTTATTTAAACCCTTAATTTCAAGAACAAATTTAATTTCATCCTCCACAGTATTGGAAAAAAACTGTTTTTCCGGATTTTGAAATAAATAACCTATTTTTTTACCAATCTGCCCCAAGGACATCTTGGCTATATTTTCACCAAATAAATATATTTCACCTGAACCGGGTTTCAGTATTCCCACCATCAATTTGCCTAAGGTAGTTTTACCACTCCCATTAGGGCCTACTATGCAGGTTATATCTTTAGTATCTATATTCACATTTATATTTTTTATAATTTCTTTGCCTTTTACATATTCAAAACTTAAATTTTTAAGTTCTATGGAGCCCAATAATGTCACCAGCCTTGAACTCTTCTAATTTACCATCCTTCAGTTGTAAAACTCTATCGGCAATTTGAAGATTGTTTAAATCGTGTTCTATTAAAATTATTGTTTTTCCCTCTTCTTTCAATTCTTTTATAACCTCTTTAATTTTTATCCTGCCCTCTTTATCTACTTGAGACAATATTTCATCAAACAGCAATATTTCTGTTTCCATAGCAAGAACAGAAGCTATGGCTATTAATTGCTTCTGCCCGCCTGATAAGTTGCCGGGGTTTTCTAATCTATACTCCTCCATATTGACCGTTTCTAACACCTTTTTAATCCTCGAACCTATTTCCTCTCTCGCAATGCATAAGTTTTCCGGGCCAAATGCTATTTCATCTTCAACCGTAGGAGAAAAAAGCTGGGTATCCGGATCTTGAAATACTATTCCTACCTTCGTGGATATTTCGGATAACTTCATATCCAATATGTCCTTACCCCAAATTTTAACCTGGCCTTTCGCTTCCCCCTTATAAATATGAGGAATTATACCACATATATTATATATTAATGTGCTTTTCCCACTGCCGCTTAAGCCTACTATTGCTACCGTCTCTCCTTTTGCCACCTTAAGGTTTATTCCGTTTAATATTTTTCTGGCATCTTTTTCATATCTATAATGTAAATTGTTAATTTCTATAGGGTAAATCATTGCAGTTCTATCTCCAAAACATATTTAGCCCATCTCTGACTGAATTGATCCTTTCTAACTATAATTTGATAAGGCCCATCTCCTCCGTCTTCCTGGCCTTTGAGCAGCTCATCATCCATCATATACGCGAGATACATATTATTATCTTCTAAAACCTCACTCATATTGTAAGCAGAGGTAAATCCATCTACAGCCCTGACTATCACTTGGGCTTTATCCTCAACATCAGTGTTCGCCTTTTTTATTACATTCTTTAAAGGCACACCCGTATAGCTATGTTCTTCTGCCGGATTTCCACTGGATTTTAAATTGGCTTTAAACTCCTCTTCCCCTAATTCTCTAATCTCGTTAAATGTAAGCAAAATTTCTTTATCGCCTTCTTTTACAATTATCTCTGCATTTATATGCATTTCTTTTTTATCCTTGATATAACCGCTGTTTAAATATGCAAAAATACCTACTATTACAATCAGTATAGCTATTACAACAAAAATTGTTTTTTTACTCATTATTCATCCCCCTCTTATTGTCCAACTACATCGCCCCGCGACATCAAATTTGTCAGAATACCCTGTTGTTCCAATTTATTAATTATTGTATAAGCTATTATACCCCCCACTCCTCCTGAAAGAGCCGCACTGGAAAGAACTAAAATTAGGGGTATGATGGGCAGCCTGAAAAAAATTACATTTACAAGAAAAGTCCCGCTTAAATTTGCCACCAACCCGCATAAAAAAAGATTACCCAAACTCGGACTGCGATACTTTATCAATATAAGAAGTACATCTACCGCTAATCCGGGTACAATATACGTTAAAAAACTCATTATACCATGACTGCCCGACATGCCGAGACTCACCACCATTATAGCCTGTACTGCGGCTATAATGCTAGCTACACCTATTTTATTAATTAGGCCTACCCCCAATACAATCCATATCATATAAAGCCCCCCCGCAATGGCCCCCCCGGGAATATATAAAGGTCCCGTAATAATATGAACCAGAGGAACTATAATAGGTTTTGTCGCTATACCTAGGGTAGCCATCAGAGCTATTATAATAAGATGAAATACAGAAAATTTTCTAATAAGCCTTCTAAACATTGAGTCCCCTCCAATTATTTGCTGACTTTGATTTTAAGGATATTCCCGGGCTGCAAATTTCTCATCCACCCTTTATACTACTTTACTTCTATTGATAAGAGATCTCTTACTGTAGTATTCTTGGGCAATCCTTCGAAACTGACCTCAGTACCCCCATCGTCTGCCTTATATAATATACCTTTATCTATATCAGCCTTTGATATTTCAATACTATACCCATCATCTGCCGTAAATGTATAAATATCCCCCTGTTTTAAATCTATATCTTCTAATACTTCCTTTAGTGGTATTCCCTCTATATCTTCTTGAATTAATTTACTATACACTCCTAATGCCTTGTCCGTAGTTAAAAAAGCAACCTCCTCCGAACTGAACCATAATATGCCTTTTACGTGCATTCCTTCGGGTAGATCCGGGGATAAAAACATAGGGCTATTTTTACCGGTAATCTTTATAAAAGCGTCCTTAAACGTTTCTCTTGTTTCATTTCTTTGAAGCCCATCCGATGCCTTAATAAGGATCTGTTCCTCGCCTTCCGGGATAAATTCACTCAATAAATCATCTATTTTAATAGCTTTATCTAAATCTTCATAATACTCATAATCCTGCTTATCTAAATTTGATATAGCAGCATCAAATATCAACACCTTTTCCACCTGTTTACCTGCTGCTGTTTTCTTTTCTACTACTTCGATTTTAGACACGCTTCTCACCCAATACATAGCTCTTTCTTCCGGTATTACAATCCTTAAGGGTTCATCTTCTTTTAACAGGGGTTCGCCTTCCACTTCATAGGTAAGTACTATATCCCTGTTTTTTAATATTTCAGAAGGTATTTCCATTGAATACCCGTCAGTTGCAGTAATTCTTATACTATCTAATTCTGTTTGAGACACATTATGTTTTATTAACAATTCTTCTAATAAACCCCCTGAAATATTTAGTTCGGTTTCTTCACCGCTGGAGCTCAATGAAATTACATCCTCATTGACCTTTTTTAATTCTTTAATTTCATCTATAGTTACCTTGATATCTCCACCTCCTATACCTGCTAAAATTATACCTTCGGTAGTATCGTCCACGGTTGATGTCTTACCATCCGGATCTGATGAATCCTCATTTGGTTCAAGAGATTGACCGCAACCAACCAATACCAAAATTATAACTGTTAGAATTACAATCATATTAAATTCATTTCCATACGATTTCATTATTTTCCTCCCTTGATATGTTTTTTTAATAGAAGAATTCAATCATTGCTGACATTATGCAATAAAAAAACTCTACCATTGGAGGTAGAGCTGTTTTGTTTCATCATCAGCATTCTCCTTTCCACAATGGGAGGCATAATCATTTCTAATTACACCCTGGCGACCTACATTTCATGGATATGTATCTATAGAAATACTAGGTTCGGAGATATATTCTTTCTTATATGATATCATATTTTAACATGTTTATCAATATTTTTTAATTTGTAATACACCGCGATGCATATAATTTTTAAATATAAAAATGCCCCCCTCAGGCGCTAGATTTTTACCTCTTAATCTATTTACCGCAAGGAGAGCATTTTAATTTGTAAAAAAACACTTAAAAATTCTCCTTTCCGCAATGGGAGGCATAATCGTTTCCAATTACACCCTATCGGCCTAAAAACCATGTTATTATCATTTAGGTTAATAGGCTCGGAGCTGAATGTTCCGTATCTTTACTAAGATTTTATATTTGTACTATAATTATATAAGGTACCATTTGTTTCAATGATTTTATATCTTAACCTTTAGCTGTTGCACGTTCTTGACCAGGTATTGCAATTTCTCTTCGAAGTGCGGGATCGATATAAGAAACTCGTCTTGTAGCTTTTTCAATCAGAGGTACAAAAGCATTCATAATAAGTATTGAGAAAGCTACCCCCTCGGTTGGAGCAAGCACTACACGGAAAAGAACAATTAAAACTCCAATAGCAACACCAAAGATTATTTTACCTTTATCAGTTATAGGGCTAGTAACCCAATCTGTAGCCATAAAGAAGGCTCCCAAGAATATCCCTCCTGTAAAGAGATGATATAATGGGTTCTGGCCTGCTACAAGTGTTAACACAGCTACCGTAGCCAGAATAGAGACCGGGATATGCCATTTAATATGTCCGCGATAGAACAAATACGCAGCCCCCAAAAGAAGTGCAAGAGGTGAAACCTCAGACATAGCACCGCCAGGATAAGCAACAAAAAGCTTTGCTATACTTGGCATCGGCATGCCTTGTTTCAACATAGCCAATGGGGTGGCTCTGGTTACAACATCTACCGCACCAAAATCAGCCGACAAAGATAAAAAATTGGTTCCAATCAACATGATAATTGGAGCTAAAACAATAATAGATACTCTACCGAATAAAGCCGGGTTAAATCGATTCCAGCCTAATCCGCCCATCATTTCTTTGGCAATTCCTACAGCTATAAAGGTAGCTAATGCTCCCATCCACCATCTGGCAGTAGCGGGAAAACACAGGGCTACCAAGAGACCTGTCAAAAGGGCACTATAATCGCCAAGATTTGTTTTCTTTCCCTTAACTTTACAGAAAGCCCATTCAGTAATGACTGCTGTAGCCATACAAACTGCTATCATAAACACGGCGTAGAATTTAAAGAAATAAACTGCTACCAAGCTGACAGGAATAAGAGCAATTATTACATCCCGCATTGCTTGGGCCACTGTTGATTCATCCTTTAAATGTGGTGCCGGTGTAAAAACTAGTTTTTGATTATCCACCAGGTATCTCCTCCTTTTCTATCTATTTTCCTGCCGCTGCACGTTGCATCTTTCTAATAGTGGGTTTTGCCATACGAATTAAGTGCACGATTGGACGTTGAGCAGGACAAATATATGAGCAAATACCACATTCCATGCAATCCATAATATTCCATTCCATTAAAGCATCATACATTTCAGCTTCTGCATATCTGCTTAATTCATTAGGATATAATAGCATAGGACAGTGGTCAACACACTTACCACAACGTACACAGTCAGAGTATGCAACTTCTTCCTGTACCATGTCAGGTGGCAGCACCAAAATACCAGTAACGCCCTTTACAACACCTGCTTCAAGATCTGTCAGAGCCCTACCTGTCATAGGTCCACCTAATACCACTTTATAACCGTCCAGACTTTCTACGCCACACTCCTTGAGTACATGGCCTATCCTGGTTCCGATTTTTATTATATAGTTACCACTTTTAGGCACTGTAGGACCTGTAATAGTGACTACCCTCTCCATAGAAGGTTTTCCACTCACAACGGCATCATAACAGGCAATAGTAGTACCTACGTTACGAACAATACAACCTACATCCGAAGAACGGACTCCTCGTACGGAAAATTTACCCGCTGCAGCTTCAATAAGTTGGTCCTTATTTCCCTGAGGATATTTTACAGCAAGAGGTACCACTTCGACACCTGCCGCATCCCTAGCTTTCTCGGAAACAGCTTCAATGGCATCAGGTTTGTTTTCCTCTATACCAATACGACATTTATGCGAGTCAATACAGCGCATAAGAATCTTAGCACCTTCCACCAACTCGTAAGGTCGCTCTACCATTTGACGATGGTCACAGGTTAAAAACGGCTCACATTCGGCACCATTAAGAACGAGATATTCAACCGGCTTCTTAACACTGATATTAGCATGAGTAGGAAACGCAGCTCCACCCATACCCACTATACCTGCTTCTCGAATAGCTTGCCTTAATTCTTCAACCGACATCTTTTCCGGATCCCGTTTTTCCTTGGCCACAAACTCTTGAGGCCCACCATCGCTTTTAATTATCACGCTCATTATCTCTCCACCTGTATAGGCAGGACGAGGTTCTATGGCGGTTACTGTTCCAGAGATACTGGCATGTACCGGGGCTGAAATAAATTCATTTGAATCTCCAATCTTTTGCCCAACTTCTACTTTATCTCCCACTTTAACAAGAGGCTCGCAAGGAGCACCTAAATGTTGCGATAAAGGTATTATTACTTCATCTGGAGCTGCCATCCTCGTAATAGGTTTGTTTTCTGTATAGCTCTTATAGTGGGGTACATGGGCCCCACCGCTCTTAAATGTCTTAACTTCCACTTCCTCACCCCCAAATTAACAATATATAATCCGCAAAATTAAGATTCTTTCCCCTTAGCTACCGAAGCAGCATCCTGAATTTCTTTGGACTCGGAGCGATTACCCCACAGCCCAAGGGCTACAGCTATAACTGCCAACACTCTAAGAGGTTTGAAAATAGCATTCCAGGCACGTGCTTTGAAAGGAACTTGAATATCTGCCGGTGGCAGACCATAATAATCCGGATCATTTTCTAAAACATACATAGTACCAGTTCCCGATACCTCTTTCAGACCGTACACACTAGCTTTACTGTTACCGTCAGCTCGCAATTTAGCTGCTTTAGCGTTAGCTCTAGTGACCAACTTATCCCTGTCACCATATTGAAGAGCTCCTGCAGGACAAGCTTTAACACAGGCAGGCAATAAGCCATTAGAAGTACGATCAATACACATAGTACACTTAACGGGATGATTGGCTTCTCGATCAAAACTCATTGCTTGAAAAGGACAGTTAGCAACACAATAGTTACAACCGATGCATTTATCATAATTGATGTTGACAGATCCTGTCTCTGTACGATAAATTGCTCCTGCCGGGCAAACCATCATACAGGCCGCATCGGTACAATGCATACACCTATCGCTGCCAAAATACCATTTGAATTTACCATCCTTCATTTCCTCTTTAAAGGTTACCCGCATCCAAGTAATAGGTGATAATTCAGGTGGATTTTCAAAATTAGTATTAAAAACGGTATTTTCCGCCGGTAATTGATTCCAGTTTTTACATGCCACTTGACAACCACGGCAGGCAATACACTTACTCGTATCTAGGAGAATAGCTTTTCTCATCCCTTACACCTCCTTCTTTCTGATACAACATAGGAAGCCCTTGTATTCAGGAGTAGAAACAATAGCACATCCCACTGAAGGAGACAGGTCATTGACTATGGAGCCTTTGTTCATTCCCATATAGCCCCAGTTGAAAGGCATTCCTACCTGATGCACCTTTCTACCATGTACAATAAAAGGTTGCAGACGTTCGGTAACACAAGCTCTTGCTTCAATATAGCCTTGTTTACCATCTTTATAGAGACGTTTACTTCCAATTTCAACCATATCCCCGGGCTTGATGCCTAAATTGCTAGCCAACTCCGGATCCATTTCTATATATAGCTCCGGTGCTATCTCGTTCAGCCAAGGCATATTACGAGTCATGATACCGGTTTGATAATGTTCCGTACACCTATAAGTGTTTATAATGTAAGGATATCTTGCCCTTTCCTCATCTGTTTCTACCACATGGTCTTCATAGAATCGCTCAGATACCGGGTTATATGTGGCATCAGGATAGAACAGATTCGGGAATAAACTTTCAGCTGTTTCGTAATGTATAGGCAATGGAGCATCTGCAATGGCTCCGGCAGCAGCAAAGAGTCTACCTCTACCTTCCGGTAACATAATGAATGGGAAGTCTCTCAATTGTTCAAAGTTAGTATTCCAGCCACCCGGCCAGTCCGGTGTATCCTTATTCTTATCTGCTATCAAATTGCCGTCCTTATCCCACCAGAACATTTGTGTTGCTGAATTCCAAGGCTTGCCTTCCAAGTCAGCCGAACATCTATTATAAACGATACGACGATTCAGTGGCCAAGCAAATGACCATCCTCTATGAGTTCCAAGTCCCTCACCGGGAGCCTCCGTTACACGGCCCTGACAGGCGGGAGCTTTTAAATTGTTGTAATAACCGCTATATAGCCAGTTACCGCAGGCAGTGGAACCGTCATCCTGTAAACCAACAAAGTTGGTAACAAAAGACTTCTCATAAGGCCTTCCGTCGGTATAATATCCATTTAGTGCTCTACAAACTTTAACTATGTCAACTTGGCTCGGGTCATTGTCCTTACCATAAT
>DASRMO010000187.1:0-2578 GCA_035647895.1 Clostridia bacterium | reverse complement strand
GACGATTATATAACCAAGCCCTTTGGCATGGGAGAATTGGTAGCGAGGGTGAATAGTCATATAAAAACATACGAAAGGTTTAATCACAGTTCTAAAACAAAAATGATAAAAGCCGGAACCCTGTCTATTGATAAGCAGGACAGAAGAGTATATATAAACGATAAGGAAATTTTTTTGACTCAGAAAGAATTTGAATTATTCTTGTTTTTAGCAGAAAATCCAAACAGAGTTTTCAGTAAAGAGGAATTATTTGAAAGGGTCTGGGGCTATGATTCTGTGACGGATGCATCGACAATCACCGTACATATAGCGAGGATAAGGGAAAAAATCAGTGCTAGTTGTGAAAATGGCCAATATATTGAAACCGTATGGGGAGCGGGCTATAGATTTAAAATGTAAAGATGCTTGTTTGTTGAACAAAAAAGAAGACAAGGGGAAGCAACAAGACAGCAAGACACGGGGACGTCAGGCTGCAAGACAGGGGCAAGACAGGGGGACGTTTCGCCTGTCTTCCCCGCATTTTCCCCCACGTCTTCCCCCACGTCTTCTGCGAATTGAGGGAGGGAACAGGTGGACAAGAAACTTTTATTACAGGCTATAATAAAGTTTTTATCGGGATTATTATCATTAAGTGCATTGCTGTTTATTCCTGCCGGTACATTAAAATTTTGGAATGCATGGTTGTTTTTTTCTGTGTTATTTGTGCCAATGTTTATTCTCGGCGCAGTACTTTTTATAAAAAATCCGGAATTATTGGCAAAACGCTTAAATATGAAAGAAAAAGAAACCGAACAGAGATCTATGGTTATATTGTCAGGTTTGATGTTTATTGTTGGATTTATAATGGCTGCCCTTGATTTCAGATTTCAATGGTCGAATATACCAACTTGGTTGGTTATCATAGCAGCGATGTTTTTCCTTATTGCATATGCTCTCTTCGTGGAAGTATTGCGTGAAAACATTTATCTTTCTAGGATTGTTGAAGTGCAGGAAAACCAAAAAGTGATTGATACGGGTTTGTATGGGATTGTAAGGCATCCTATGTATTCGGCTACATTATTGCTGTTTTTAACGATTCCCATCATTCTGGGGTCAGTTTATTCATTTGTTGTGTTTATGATCTATCCGGTATTGCTTGTGAAACGTATTTTGAATGAAGAGAAGGTATTAGAATCAGAATTAGAGGGATATATTGATTATAAAAAATCAGTAAAATATAGGTTAATTAAATTTATCTGGTAAACTTGGAAGTATGGGCTAAAACATCTGTTTTTCAGCCAGCAGGGGTAAGACAAGTAAGACAAGGGTAAGACAAGGGGAAACAATCGAGAAACAATATTTAAAAAGGTCGCATAAAAAAGATATTTTATAGAATTGTTGCAGTGCATTAGGAACTGTCCCTAGTGCATCCCGTAGATAGTTTAAGTAAATTACTGATTAAAGAAAGGAATAGAACAATAAAAAATATTTATAGCGAAACTAACATAAGTATACGGCAATTAAGCAGGGTATTAGGGATTGGAAAAACTATTGTAGAAAACGCAATTAAACAAGACAGATGAAACGTCCCTGCGTCTCCCCCCCGCGTCTCCATTTCACAAAAGCACAAACTATTTCACATTACCTTAGAAATTCTAAAAATTGAATCGGTTGTTGTCAATGGAACATATGTAAATTTTCATAAATTTTAATTGTATCTTTTATATGGGCATTATCGGAGTTATTGATATCTTTTAATTCAGCCCCCATAACTATTGCTATATATTCTATATTATCTTTTATAGCTAAGGTTGCCCAACACTGCCCCGCCTCATATGTTGTTCCGGATTTGCCGCCTATAATTTTAAACCCATTTTGAGGGGTATCATGAAGTTTTGAAAGTACTGTAGATTCCAAAACAACACCATTTGGATGATCTAATGTAGAAGTGGTGTTAAAGGTTTCCTTAGTGAATATTGCACGGAAATGTCCATTATCTAGAGCATAATCCAAAAGTCTCGCCATATCATATGCTGTAGTATATTGGTTTTTATCATGAAGGCCCTCCGGATTAACAAAACGAGTATCATATAACTCAAGTTCAGAGGCCTTATTATTCATAAGTTTAACAAAATTTTCTACACTCCCCGCTACATTTATAGCTAATGAATTAGCGGCCTCACCCCCTGAACTTAAAATGGTTCCATAGAGCAAGTCTCTGTATGTAGTCTGTTCCTTTCCATAGAATCCTGCCATTGAAGAATTGTTATTCACCATTTCCTTATAGGTATCCACATCTACCGGTGCAATAGCTGACAAATCATCTATATTTTCTAAAGCAACTATGGTTGTCATAATTTTTGTAAAGGAGGCCGGAAAGGTTCTGACTTTATGATTTTTGTTCAGGACCTGATTTTTTGATTCTCTATTGATTACATAAATATACTTACTATCAAAATGATCTCCGGCTAAATCAGCATTTATATCTAATAATTTTTCTTTTACAAAAATCAGACCAAATATTAGAAAAATAATAATAAAAAATGTTTTTACGGCCCTACGGCTTTTTGTCATATTTAACCTCCACAGATAGTTATAA
>DASRMO010000186.1:0-2639 GCA_035647895.1 Clostridia bacterium | reverse complement strand
CTGTAATAATGCAAAGGATATCATAGTATTTAAAAATAGAAATATTTGTTCTAAATGCATATCCGAATTAAAAGAATAATTTTTATTATAATGCGCTTTTTTATAATTACATTTAAAAAGGCCCTGCCGTAAAGTGGGGCCTTTAATGTTATTTAATGTTATGAAACAGTTCAAAGCTGTTGAAAAATATCATTTATTTATAACCCGATAGATTCCCTGTATACAGTCCGTTTAGAAATATTTCTGCGTTTTGCCACTTCCTTTATCGCAGCCTTTTTATCCAGCCCGTCTTTCATGAATAAAAGTATATGCTCCCTTATGGTAATCTGTTCTAATTTATTTTTTTCTTCCATAGCCAATTTTTCTAAATCAGCACCCTCACATAATAATACAATTTCTCCCTTGGGAGGGTTTAATGTCAGATATTCTATGAGCTCTATCATATTACCTCTGATAAACTCCTCATGTATTTTAGTCAGTTCCCTGGCTATCACCGCCTCGCGATTGCCTAATATACTTGCCATATCTTTTAATGTATAAATAATCCTATGGGGTGCTTCATAGAAAACTAAGGTCCTATCTTCCTTCTGTATTGTTTTTAATCGCTTTCTGCGGTTCCCCTTATCCTTTTCCAAGAATCCTTCAAAGGCAAACTTGGTTGTATCTAGCCCCGAACCTACGAGAGCCAAAATACCGGCCATAGCACCGGGTAAAACCTCAAAAGGTATCTTTTCCTCTATGCATAATTTTATTATATCCGAACCCGGATCCGATATGCCCGGCATACCCGCATCCGAAACTAGGGCGATATTTTTGCCTTCTAATAGCTTGTTGATCAATATGATCCCTTTTGTTCTGAAATTATGCTCATGATAACTTGTCAGGGGTTTTTGAATTCTAAAATGATTCAAGAGCTTCAGAGTATGCCTTGTATCCTCTGCTGCGATTAAATCGACTTCCCTCAATACTTTCAATACCCTTATAGTTATATCCTCTAAATTCCCTATCGGTGTTGGACAGATATAAAGTTTTCCCTTATTCATGAAATTCATCCTCTTCTTCTATATGTGTTTTCCCGTACGTGTGAAAGATTTCATCCGTATATTTACCTTCCTTATCGTATACATATAGGGGATCCAATATTTTAAGCTCCGGCTTAGCCGCCTTTATACATTCTAACAATAAAAGATTCGGTTTTTTATTATAGGTGGGATGCACAAACTGTAAATACTTGGGTTCAAGTTTGTATTGCCTGCAATAGAACATCAGATCTACCAGGCGTATGGGTCTATGAACCATAAAAAACCTGCCATTATGTTTTAGGAGCCCGGATGCCACTCTCACAACATCTTCTAACGTACATTTTATTTCATGCCTGGATATAGCCTTTTTATCGTTCGGGTTGATAAATCCTTCCGGATGCATATATGGCGGATTTGATGTCACTATATCATATTCATTTACTTCCAAAAACCTATCAGCATCTTTCAGGTCGATGTTCAGTATTTTAATTCTGTCCTCCAATTTATTCAACTTTACGCTTCTTTCAGCCATATCGGCTACTTCTTTTTGTATTTCCAATGCCGTGATATGGCTCGTTTTGCTCTTGCCTGCCAAAAGTATGGGAATGATTGCCGTACCGGTGCCTAAATCTGCAATTTTTGCATTCTTCTTCAGTTTAACAGAATTAGCCAACAAAACGGCATCTATGCCGAAACAAAATCCCCCCGGATTCTGTATGATTTTCAAATTATTTATCTGTAAATCATCCACCCTCTCATGTTCATACACCAGATCCTTCATTTAAGCTACCTCTCTTCAAA
Source organism: Clostridia bacterium (assembly GCA_035647895.1). Classification (GTDB taxonomy): domain Bacteria; phylum Bacillota; class Clostridia; order Peptostreptococcales; family Natronincolaceae; genus JAAZJW01. The sequence continues at coordinate 816 of DASRMO010000186.1, read as the reverse complement.
AAGACCATGGGGTCAGGTACAGTGGTTCTTTTTGACATTCCGAATGTTATCAAGGAATCTCGCCTTTGGATCCTTCGCGGGCACCATTTATACTGTATGTCTCAGGATGACATTTTGAACCATGGGGTCAGGTACAGTGGTTTTTTTATCCCAGTACTTTTTTCGCTATTGTCACGGCCCCTTTTGCATCCTTAGCATAATAATCCGCATTTATCATGTCGGCATAATCCTGATTCAAAACCGCACCGCCCACCATGACCACATAATCCTTGTCAAGCTCTTTTAAAGCCTTTATTGTCTCTTCCATATTTTTTACTGTGGTAGTCATAAGAGCACTGAGCCCTATCAGCTTGACGTCATTTTCAACAGCCGCTTCTATCACTTTTTCCTTTGCTACGTCCCGGCCCAAATCTATGACTTCATAATTATAATTTTCCAGCAAAACCTTCACTATGTTTTTACCTATATCGTGAATATCACCTTTTACGGTAGCCAATACGATTTTACCGTTGGAGAGTTGGACACTTCCCTCTTTGCTCAATCTTTCCCTTATAATTTCAAATACATTCTTGACCGTCTCCGCAGACTGTATCAGCTGCGGTAAAAAGGTTTCCCCTTTTTCATACTTTTCACCTACCAAATCCAATGCAGGTACTATATACTCATCAACCAGGCTCAAAGGTTCTTTATGTTCCAACAATTTTGCAGTAGCCGTTTTAGCTTTATCCTTTATCCCCTTTATTATTATCTCAAATAGATCATCTTCTTTTTGCTCTTTTTTATCTTTTACGATGATCTGCTCACCGGATATATTTT